>JAIOSI010000012.1 GCA_021107695.1 bacterium | reverse complement strand
TTGGTCAGGATGATGGTCTCCGACTGGTTTGCAAGCAGCGATTGCAGGTAACCCACATCAGCGTGGTTAATAAATGTCGCGAGGCTGCTGTTGAGGGCGGTAAGCTCCAGCCCGTCTCCGGTGATCTGCGCCATGCCGTCGCTGAAGCTGACCCGCAAGGCTCCGCAGCCGGGGTCGAACTCGAAGCCACCGTTGAACTTCCCATCCTTGTACGACAACTCACCAGAAAAATTAAGGGACAGCTCTTCACCGCTCAGGCTCAGGGAATCGCCAGTGAGGCTGAACTCCTGAATCTCGCCGTTGACCAGAGAGAGTTGAACAGTCAGCTCGCCTGCCCCCTGATAGCCCAGTGGCAGCAGCGAACCAGTCAGCTGCCCCAGGTCAATCTTCATGTCGAGGCGCAGATTGCTAATCGCCTCTCCGCTTCCCTCGGCGTGGAGGTTTGCCGTCCGCAGCCGCCAGCGTTCGCCGTTGACGGCGAAGCGAAGCTGCTCAAAGAGCCAGCTCTCTGGGGCGTTACGGCGGCGCAGCTCCAGTTCCGCCGCCGTAATCGTGAAGCGATTGTCGTCGGGAAGTCCCCGCAGCTGAACCGAGCCGGTCGCCTTGAAGGGTAGCTCTGGATAGAGCTGCGCCAACTCCTCTGTCTGAATGGTAGATGAGATGACCTCCAGCCGGGGGTGAAGCTCGGCGAGCAGGCTGCTTTCTGTGCTGCTCAGGCTCACCAGCACCCGCTCCGGAGAGATGACGAGGGAAACCTGCGCAGGCAACTCCGCCCCACCCCGGCGCAGGAAGCCGTCGCCCCGCAGAGCCAGACCAGCGGGAGTGAGTTCACCTGTCAGCTCGACCGCCAGTTCCAGTCCGTAGCTGAGGGCAATTACGCCGTCTAGACTCATTCCACGAGCAGTGGTGGACTCCGCCAGAACCGCCAGCTGTGCGAGAGAATCCTGAGTAGAAAAGAACTCTCGCAGCAACAGAATCTCTTTGGTAAGGGTCAGTCGCTTCGCCGACAGCTCCCCGCAGGTGAAGCTGTCGAGGAGCAGATTCCCGCCGAGGTCGAGCTGTTCGCTCTCCCAGCTGGGGGAGAGTCCGACTTCGCGCCACTGCTCGGTAAGCTGGCTCGCTTCATCCTCTGCCGAGGACAACAGAATGGGCAGCAGCTGAACTCCCAGCACCAGCAGGAGACCACCGAGAATCAACAGCCACTCTTTGAGGGTTAGCTTATTCATCGGAACGATTATACCGAGTCCTGGCTTTTAACACCAGCAGCGCGAACATCAATCAGAAAAGGGCGAAGACCAGCTTCGCCCCAGTAAAACAACGTGATGTCTGTAGGGGCGACCGTCCACAGTCGCCCACTAGATGAGCAAAGCTCATCTGCCACAGGAGATTTAATAATGACTATCCTCCATGACTACTGTAGAAGCCGGACTGCGTCCGGCTAGTGGGAGGGTGTGGACACCCTCCCCTACCAACGTATCCGACAATCACAGGGTGTTACGTAGTGGCTGAACGACCGTTAGGCGTTATCGCGAGGCTGTGTGGAGCTTAAGCTCCCCAGAAACCGAGCAGGTAGTCGAGGGAGGTCTGGGCGGTTGCCAGGTCGTAGATGTGGAAGAAGAGGGTTCCGCCGGAGAGAGCCGCGCCGATGATGCCGAAGGTGAAACCCCGGAACCAGCCGCCCTGCCCGAAGCTGAATATCGGGATCAAGCCGCAGACGAATCCTGCGGCGGCGATAGGCCAGCTTAGAACCAGGACAAAGGGAATCAGGTAGAGAAAGAAGGAGGCGATGCCGAGAGCCAGACTGATGCTGCCGATGACGATCTTGCCCAGATCGAGGTTGAGGTGAATGCCGCCCTCCCGCTCGATTCCAAACCACTTGAGAGCTTTAGATGAACGTTTCTCGTCATCGTAGCAATCGTCTTCGTCTTCATCGTCGTTGTCGTCGTCAGGAATATCTTTGTTTTTCATACCCTCTTCCATTCCGCGCGCACCATGCCGGATGCCCCGCTCGGCTTCGGAGAGTCCCTCCCGCATTCCTGACATGCCTTCGTCGATGCCCCGCTCCGCCTGGTCAAGCCCCTGCTTCATCCCCAGGAAACCAGCGTTCATCCCCCGGACTCCCGCCTGAACGCCCTTGCTGATGACCTCGCCGAGGTTGGAGAGATTGAAGCTCGCGCCTGTCTTATCTGTTTTATCCTTGCTCATCGCTACCCCGATTCGTCGGGTTGATTTTCAGAAGTTTAAGAAGATAATGCCATCCGCTGGAGATACTATACCTATCCATTAACATTGTCAAGCACCTGCTTAAATTATCTTTTGTGTCTGAGGTAAAAAGTTAACTCTCACCATTGGTGTGTACCATCGGGAGTATAGTGCAGCGGGTGGTTCTAGGCAAGGAATAGAAAAAGGAACCCATCCGGGTTCCCTTTTTTACTTGTTTCTGCAATGTATCCGGCTAGCCCTGGTTGCGATTGGTGCTGAGGGAGGGCAGCGGGGTGTTCACGCTCCCTTTGAGATTGCTGACCTTCTCGCCGAGGCGTGCCAGCTCGTATTCGCGAATCAGGCTGTGGATCAGCTCTTTGACCGAGACGAGCTTGTCGGCTCGCCAGGCGTTGGAACCGGCGAAGGCGAAGCCGTGCTTCAGCCGACCGTGGCGCGCCTGCTCCAGAGCCACCGCAATGCAGTAAGGTGCGACAGTGTGGTCGCAGGTTACCAGGCACTGCCAGGGACACTGAATCGGGATTTTTTTACCAGCCTCCACAGCGGCGAGGAAGTCGTTCTTAATCGCCCGACCGGGCAGCCCAACGGGGCTGTCGATGATGGTCAGGTCTTCCTTCTTCGCGTTGAGGTAGGTCTTTTTGAACTCAAGAGAAGCGTCGCACTCGAAGGTGGTAACGAAGCGGGTCGCCATCTGCACACCGTCGGCACCGAGTTCGAGTATCCGGTGGATATCGGCTCCGGTGTAGATTCCACCGGCGGCGATGATCGGAATCTTCAGCTCCAAACGCTCCTCAAAGGCACGGACGACCTTGATGACCTGGGGCAGAATCTTCTCCAGGGCATTTTCCGGGTCGTCAAGCTCTGAGGGCTTGAAGCCGAGATGCCCGCCTGCCATCGGTCCCTCGACCACCACGGCATCGGGCAGCCGACCATGCCGCTTCTCCCAGGAACGGAAGAGCAGCTTTGTCGCCCTTGCTGAAGAGACGATAGGAACGATCTTTGGCGCGCGGTAACGCTCGCTGAGATAGAAAAAAGAGTCCGGCAGCTTCAGCGGCAGCCCGGCTCCAAGGAAGACGAAATCCACCTCTTCTTCCACACAGACCTTGAGCAGCTCTTCGTAGTCGGTCAGTGCCACGAGGATGTTGACTCCGATAGCACCTTTGGTGTGCCGACGAGCGGCGCGGATCTCTTCGGCAAGCTCCAGCTTGCGCGCCCGGAGACCGTCTTCGTGAACCGCAGTGGAGCCTTTACCGATGATTGCGGCGGAGATCACGCCTACGCCGCCCTCATTCGCCACAGCAGCGGCGAGACCGGAAAGGGAAACTCCGACTCCCATTCCGCCCTGAACGATTGGCAACCGCATTTTCAGATCGCCCACTGTGAGGCGGGGCATGGTGGTGAGATTCAACATCACTCCAGCGTGTTGGTGTCCTTGGCGGACTGTTTATTTTTCCTGGCAACGGGAGGAATGGTGGGGGGAAACCGCTCACATGACACACAGTCATGTTCGCAACGCCCCTTTATCGCTCCGGCGGGGTGAAAGAAAAGATATAGCTAATGAATACCCCGGTGGTCCGTAGCCAAGCCTGCGGTTGTTGGAGGTGTTGTTGAATCTTCATATCTCACTGAAAATGCGAGAGATGAATCGTGATTGACCGTTGCAAAGGTTCTGTAGCCACCAGCGCAAACGATCCGAGGGGAGGGTAACACACATTCCTCTGGCAATCCAGAGGAATGTTAGGCGGCGGGGCAGACCCCTGCGCCTGTCTTGGTGGAACATGATAAAGGGCGGACACATAGGTCCGCCCACGCAAATTCGCATTTGCCCAAAATCCTTCCCCTTCCCCCCACTGGGGGGAAGGATTAAGGAAGGGGGGCTATCGCTAACCGATGTCAAATCCTCAACATCGTCAAATGGCAGATGGTTTTGCTGCGTTATTTTCCCGTTATTGATTTAACACTCACTGAGAATAGCCTCTCTCCACGTGGGGAGGAACTCGTCCCACGGGTCTGGGTGAGGGGCTGTTCTAGCGGATTACCCGTTCACGGGTCGATCGATCGGTCCCTGCGTAACACCTTGTGTTTGCTTAGAATACGTTGGTAGGGGCAGGCGCCTGCTCTGATATTGAAAAGGGCGGACACATATGTCCGCCCCTACAAAATCCTGCGCTGCTACAGGCGGGTTTCGAGGATGATTTTCAGACCGTCGAAGGCGGGTTCGGTGCGGCAGACACCGCCGGAGCAGACCTCGCCGCCGCGTTCGTTACCGTAGAAGAGGGTCAGGTCGTGGTCGGGTCCGAGGTGCCAGGTAAGCAGTCCGGTGATCCAGTAATCCCGTGTCTCGGTGGGGTCGATGTCTTCGAGAGCCTTCTCGAAGCTCACCGTGGCACTGAAGAGACCGCTCCAGTTGTAGGTCAGGTATGCCTGGGGGTTGACCTGGTTGTTGGAGTTGTCGTCGGTGGTGCCGATTACGATACGGGAGTCTTTGATCTCGTGGAGGTAGTGCAGGGCCAGGGAGTGACCGTTCGCGAAGGTGTAAGAAACCTCCAGCTCCGGCTTGATTTCGTCCACGGTATAGCGGAAGTAAGTCTCCGGATCGCTGGTGTCGGTCTGGTATTCGTACTTTGAGCCGAGAAGATAGCCCTTCGCCTGGATGTGCAGAGGCCAGGCATCCCAGCGGGCTTCGCCGCCATACTCGGTGCGAGAGAGCTGATCGTTGCTGTTCCAAGCATCGGCATAGCCACCGGAGATGGAAAGCCCGATGATGGGGGAGACGGTGAGCACCGCTCGATAGCCGGTCTCATCGACACCGGAGTGAGCAGCCTCCAGTGGTTTACCGGAGAAGCTGCATTCAGGTGGAGCGTTCCAGTGGTTATAGAAGTGGTCGTAGTCCTTGTACTCCAGCAAAAGGGAGTGGCGATCGAGGTAGCCGACCAGGGAGGCGTAAAGCGCGGAGCCATCGTAACGCTCAAAGTCCAGACCGTTCTGCTCGTAACCCTTAGCGATGGCGTACTCGGCGAAAAGGTCGACGTAGTCCGTGGTTACGGAGAGATGACCAGAGGGCATCAAGAGCGGCTTGACGATAAATGTTCCGTTGGCGAAATCCTCACCGACGGTCTGATCCTGACTAACAATCCCGGCTCCGATCTCAATCCAGGGAAGGTAGGGATTGACGGAGACCTCAACAGCGCGAATGTCGTCCTCGTAAACCTTGTCTGCGGTGTAGTCGTAGCTGCCCCGACCTACGAGGGCCTGGCTGTTGAACCAGCCAAGATCCACACTGCCGTAGAAGCCGTTGAGGAAATTGTCGACATCGTCGAGCATCGGATCGTCGTAGAGGTGCAGGGTCAGCCCGCGACCTAAGGTCGTGTACATCGTGCCATAGTAAGCCTCGATGTCCTCGGTGGAGTAGCCGAAGTACCACTTGAATAGCTCGTTCTTGTACTGACGACTCATGGTCAGGATGTTGTCGTAGCCCGGCTGCCAGAAGCGAACTGTACCACCGATGACAAGGTCGCCGAACTGAATCCGCGCCGCGAGATCGTCGGTAAAGGTCTGCATTCCCTTCATCTTCTGGAAGTTGTCCATCACGGTTTCGTAGAAACGATACTCGGCGTTGTTGGTAATCTGGATGGAGATGTCGAGACCTTCGCCGTCATCGAAGATAACGTCAACCCAGTCGTCCTCTTCATCTTCTTCAACAGCTATCGCTTCTTCTTCGACAACTTCAGGAATAGCGTCGGTATCTTCTTCCTGAGCAAAGGTCGGAAGAACAAAGGCAAGAAGTGCCAGGACAATCATAAAAAAACGCACGTGGATACCTCCCCGTTGTTTTTTGGGATGGATGGTGAAACAGCTTGTTGGTTATATATGAAAGGAGTGTGCCGCCCAGGGACACTGCATGCCGTGTCCCTACAACAGACAATAATCTTTGTTCAGCTTACTTGCCCAGGGCATCCCGGACGATAGCCTCGATCTTGTCTTCGTCGCCGGGCTGAATCCGGCTGATGGTCTTGAAGATGTTGCCGTCGAGGTCGATCACCACGATGTAAGGAATCCCGACCTCGGCACCGTGATAGGCGGTGAGGACGGCGGCACTCTTGTCGATCAGAATCGGGTACTTAACGCCCAGCTCACGAGCCTTCGCCTTGACCGCCGAGGTGTTGCGGGGCAGGTCTTCGGAGATGCCAAAGATGATGAAGCCGTCATCCTTGTACTCCTCGTACATCTCCTGCATGTGGGGCATAACCGCCACGCAGGGGGCGCAACCGGTGGACCAGAAGTCGATGAGGATGACGTAGTCGCCGATGTAGCTGGAGAGCTTGACCTCGTTGCCGTTGACATCGTCGAGCTTAAAGCGCGGAGCCTTGGTCGCCATCGAGGCAACAACCAGCACCAGCAGCAGGATGGTAAGAAGTTTCTTCATGGGTTTCTCCTTTTTTTGAATCCGGCATCCTGAAACGAGCGGTCATTATTGGTCAGCGAGTTTGGTTTGTCAACCGAACTCCCAACGGAAAACTTGAAGCAGTATAGCGGCTTTGTGGAGAGATTTCCAGTTCGCGGGGATTTATTACACTCATGAGGTGTTCTCCTTCCCCCCTTTGGGGTGAGGACAGATTTACAAAGAGCGGACACCAATTAAACAGGTGCCCCCTGCAACCGAGGGGAACGCTAACCGTAGGGGCACGGCGTGCCGTACCCTCGATACATCTCTAATATCATTCACCTAAGGGGCAGGCACAGGGATATGCATCTACAAAACCTGGCAGCCTCAGGAATTTTACGACAACCCACCATGCCGTACCCTG
>JAIOSI010000197.1 GCA_021107695.1 bacterium | reverse complement strand
AGCGGGGTTGATCCCCAACGGATGCAGATCACCCAGCAGGCATCGCAGAAGATTCAGGAACGCTACATGGAGCGTGAGGCTGCCGGCGAACTGTCCTGGTCGCTGTGCCAGTATCCCACCGACTCAGGAGCGCAGGAAGCCAACATGAGCAGCTCGGACTATTACGAGTTCGTCCTGGCGGCGTGCCTGATTAATGAACCGGACCCCGTCGCCGCCTGGAAGAAGGTCAGCAAGACCCAGCAGAAGATCTGCGATTACCTGATGACGAAGAAGGACTTCCACGTTACCGCCGAGGATACCGACCTGCGCTACTGCGCCGAAGGTCGCACCTGGGTCAACTGCGACGGTAAAAACAACATGCCCGATGGCGAGGTCTTCACCGGACCGATCGAGGACTCGGTCAACGGGCATATTTCTTACTCCTACCCGGCAATCCACATGGGCAAAGAGGTCGAGAACGTCCGCCTGACCTTCAAGGACGGTAAAGTCATCGATGCCAGCGCCGACAAGGGCGAGGAGTTCCTGATCACCATGCTCGATGCTGACGAGGGCGCGCGCTACGTGGGCGAGGCGGCAATCGGCACCAACTACAACATCAAGAACTTCACCAAGAATATGCTCTTCGACGAGAAGATCGGCGGAACCTGCCACTTCGCCGTGGGACTCTCCCTCCCCGAATCCGGCGGTAAGAACAAGAGCGTCATCCACTGGGATATGCTCTGCAACCTGGAGAAGGGCGGACGCTACACCGCCGACGGCGAGACCTTCTACGAGAACGGACACTTCACAAAACCGATTGTCTTCTAAGCAACGTGGTGCGTTGCATCACAGAGCGTTGTTGTAGGGGCAGGTCCCTGTGCCTGCCCTTTTCAACAAATAGCCCCCTCCCCCTTTGGGGGGAGGGCAAGGTTTTATGCAATTGCCATATCAAAAAGGGTGAAGACAAGCTTCACCCCTACCAGCGTATTCTAAGCATTCTCAAGGTCTTACGTAGGGGCGCAGCATGCTGCGCCCTTTGTCGAATACAACAAGGGCGATCACAAGGATCGCCCCTACGAGTGGATTCTAAACATCCTCGTGGATTTGCTTACCGCGCCACAACCAGGCGGCGGGTCATCACGTTGCCCTCGGTGGCGAGGCGGAGCAGATAGACCCCGTCGGTAAGCGTCGAGCTATCAACGCTGACAGTATGCCGTCCTGCGGTCAACTCTCCCGAATGGATAGTCTCCACCCGGCGACCAGCCAGATCGTAGAGTACCAGCTCCACCGTCGCGTCGGTAGCAAGAGTCAGCAGAACATCAGACGAGCCATCGCTGGGATTGGGATAGGGTACACTAAGCTCTGGTCGTCCAACGGAGCTGTTCGGCTTCACCGACAGCTCACCGGGAACCTGCATGCTTCCGTCGAGCAGAAGCCCCTCAAGACAATACATCTTTGCCTCAGCGGGAAGCTTTGAGTCAAGCCAGGAACCGCTTACCTCGACGAGGGGCGCGGCGTTGAGCAGTCTCCAGCCGTCATCGAGCCGATACAGGTTCACGCCGATCAGCTCATCACCGGTCGCCTCGACCCGCCAGTTGAGGAAAACTCCCTCATCACGTCCCGTCTCGGCGGAGAAATCAGCAGCGAGAACGGAGGAGTTCCAGTCAATCTCGTAGGGGTTGCCGGTGTGCCGATGGTCGTAGTGGTACATCGGGTTCCAGATATGATTGGGATTGTACGCCACGGCAAGATCCCAGAGGTGGATATACGCCGTGCCGTCTTTGTAGGACATGTGGCAAAGATCAAGATCGCCGTCGTAATCTACATCAGCCACAGCACCCATGTTGTCGGCGGTAAAGCCATCGACCTCGATGGGCCAGCCGTCGGTAACCGTGCCGTCGTGATTTATGGCGTAGAGGAAACTCTTTCCGCCGTTTGCCGTGGCGGCGTTGGCGGTAATCTCCGGCAGTCCGTCGCCGTCAAGATCGGCGATGATCGGACAACCCCGGATCTGCCAGGTTTGAGGAATGTCCACCGGGAAACCACTAACGTCGGTTCCGTCGAAGTTCCAGCAGTAGAGGGTGGCGTGATTCTGTTGAGCAGAGTTGTTGTTATCACCGATGACGATCTCCATCTGTCCGTCACCGTCAACATCCCCCAGTGCCGGGCTGCCGTAGCAGCAGGGGTGCCTGAGGGTCTTCGGCCAGCCAGCGGCAACGGTGCCGTCGTGGTGCAGAACGTAGAACCGCCCGTTTCCGCTGAGTTTATCGACGGGAAAACAGATCTCCTGATCGCCGTCGCCGTCGAAGTCGTATAGCACCGGTGCCGAGTAGTTGTAGTTGTAGCCGGTAGGGGTGAAGGGCCAGCCGGGCATCACCGTGCCGTCTTGCTCCACGGCGTAAACCGACTCGTAGGAAGCGCAGACGAACTCAAGAACACCGTCGTTGTCCAGGTCGCCGGTGGCGATGGTGCCAGTGGGGACGTGATCCAAATCAACGGGAAAGCCGCTCCACGGCGTACCATCGCCCTCAAGGATATAGACGTGGGCGGTGGGATAATCGCGCACACTGACGAGGATTTCGTCGTCGCCATCGCCGTCCATATCGCGCAGGCTGGGTGATTCAGAGGGGTTGTGATTGTTCAGGCTAACCGGGAAGCCGCTCACCGCGGTACCGTCTGGCTCCCAGGCGAATATCTTTCCACCACTGCCCGACCCCCGGCTGAATATCACGATCTCCGGCGTGCCATCGCCATCGAGATCACCAACCGCCGCACCGCTCTGGCAATAGGGACCGCAGTTCTGGGGCCAGCCGGTGTATGCTGTGCCGTCGTAATGCCAGATGTACAGCTTGCCGTTGGTGCTGCCTACGAGGACTTCCAGGTCGCCGTCGCCGTCGAGATCGTAGAAGGTGGGATTGTCGTTGGGGGCGTAGCCAGAGCTGCAGGGAACGGTGATCGGCCAGCCCGGCATATAGTCGGGGTTGGCCAGGGGGGCAACACCCGCAACAGAAGCAACATCTGCGCCATCTTGATAATAGAGCTGTCCATCCTCAAGGGCATCGCCTGTCGTTACAACTGACCCGAAGACCGCCGTGAGAGTAATCAAAAGAGCGAGAAGGGTTTTGCGCATCATTGAACCTATGTGATTGTGGCTTCTTCGATGCTATTGCTATCGGATAAAGACCGTTGTGTAAATCTGATGTTATCTTTAAGAAGTGCAATAGAACTAAGGGGACGGCTGAACCGTCCCCCTTTAGCGTAATCCGATGGTTGCTAGCGTACCACAACCAATCGCTGGGTACTCACCACACTGCCGCTGGTCAGGCGGAGGAGATAGACCCCGTCGGTGAGCGTCGAGCCGTCAACGCTGAAGCTGTGCCGTCCGGAGGTTAGTTCACCAACATGGATGGTATCCACCCGGCGCCCGGCGAGGTCGTAGAGCGTCAACTCGGCAACACCAGCCTCGGCAATCTCCAGCTCCACGGCGGCGGTGCCGCTGACCGGGTTCGGATAGACCCCGACCAGACGGGTCTCAACGGCGACCTCACCATAGAGATTGCAGACCGCCGGACCGAAGACCGTGGTCTCGCCACCAGCCTCCACCGCCTCCAGATAGTAGCTTATCCGTCCGGTGGCATCGGTGCTGTCAAGATAGCGGATAACACCGTCACCACTGATCAGGGAGCTGTTGAGCTTCGTCCGTCCCGCGCTCAGTCGCTCGCCATCGCCACGATAGAGGTTAAAGCCGAGGAGGTTACCATCATCCTCCACGCTCCAGCTTAGCAGCGCGCCTTCGTCAACGCTGTCGGCGGTGAAGGAGACAACCTCCACAGCGGAGTTGTTCGTCGGCATCAGGGTAGGATCGCCGATAAGCGTCATGCCGTAGAACCAGCCCCGCGCGCTCTGCTGGTCCCATCCAGCCGCCTCACCTTCGGCAACGTAGGCGTGCCAGGTTTTGAAGGCATCACCCCAGCTCATGCCACCGGCGAGATAGCTGTAGAAGTCGTCGAACTCCAGCATAGCACCGGTTTTGGTGGAACCGACGGAGAGCAGACCCTGGTCGGTACCCAGAGAGTAAAGCGCTCCCAGGTTCTGCTCTGTATAACGAGCGTTGGAGCAGGCAAAGAGGTTATAGAAGCTGATTTGCGGGTCTTTGGCGAGAATCAAATACGCTGCGGCATGTCCGCCTGTATGGAAGAAATGTCCCATCGGCCCGGAATGACAGCAGAGAAGCATATGTTCTCTCGGTTCGTTCTCCAGCCGAGAGTAGTAATCACTTCGGTCAACGTTCGGCCAGTAGAATGACTCGTTTTCAGTGCTGTAAAGCAGGTCAACATCGCTACCCCATCCGGAGTACCGCCAGTCGTGATCAACATAGGTCAGCGAGGTGGTTGGCATTCCGCTGCCACCGTTGTGCCAGTTGTGAACCCGGGTCAGCCAGGCGTTGACGATGTCCACCTCGGTACTAGGCAACAATGAGAGGTTATACGCCGTTACCCGACCGAGGTAGATGTCCGGCTCCATATCACCGGAGCCATCCTCGTGATAGTCGTAGATGCCATCGGGATTGGGGGCACCGGAAGCATCTTCCTGATCCTGCCAGTCGCCGTCAAGATCTGTCAGGTAGAGGTCGCAGGGGAACTCCTCGTAGCCGATATCTGTCCAGAAGATACCCTGGAACCAGGCGGAGTCGAACTCACCGATCAGCACCACGCCGTCCATTCCCGCCGCCCAGCGGGTTTGCAGGTTCGCCCGCAGAGTCTGAGGAGTAATGGTACCGGAGGTAGCAACGGTAACCGTATAGCTCTCTGCCTCCAGATCGCTGACCCAGATGCTGAGGTTGGCAGAGATACCGGAGTACAGGGCGGAGTCAACCAGAACGTAGATGTCGTCTCCGGCTCCGGTGGTAAGAGACTGGTAAACCGTGGTGAAGTTCGCCTCACCGGGGGGAGTCCGTTCTGCCAGATACTCGGCATAGGTTTGGTTGTCCGGCATTCCGTCGAGGAGCCGGGTGATCTCGATACCATCGGGATTGCCCGCGGCAGCAATCGAGAACAGAGCAATCAACAACAGAGTGGTTCTCTTCATGGGTGTTCCTTTTTTGGGGTATCACTGGAAACTGGACTAGCTGAGAGAGGTCGGGGGGAAGAAGGGATTTCCATTTTGCGGGCCGACCTAAATGTCGGCCCCTACGCTAAACCGAAGAATAATTGAAATCCACACCGCAGCTAGTGCCTACGGGCAGGTCGTCTTAGCCGCTTGCCAGATTACTCCGCAGTCGCTATCCACGACCTCGCGGAGTTTGGTGCGACCATCGGCGGCAATCTTGGCTCCGGGCAGCAGCACGGTGAGCGGAGCGATGTAGGCTCCGGGTCCAATCGCGGCGGAGAAGGCGGCTACGTCAACCTCAATCTCCCGTCCCTTAATTGTTGAGGTTACGACCTCGCCCGGCGGAAGCTGGTTAATTGCCACAACGCCATCGCCAATCGTTACGCCATCGCCAATCACGCAACCGGTGAGCAGGCAGCCGCGCCCAATGGTAACGTTGGCTCCGATGCAACAGTTATCAACCTGCGAGCCGTGGTTGATCTGGGTATTCGGACCGACAGAGCTGCGGTTAAGCACCCTGGCTCCGGCGTGAATGTAGCAGTTGTGCGAGACCATCACCCGGTCGGCAATCAAGGCTCCCCTGCCAACCCAGCTGTCTTTGAGAATGTTAACGGTAACACAGCGGTGAACATCGCTGATCATCCGGCTCTTGACGTTAAAGCTACCCAGGGGTCTCGCCTGGAGCAGGCGGGTGTTCGCCTCCAGCAGATGCCAGGGATAGCCGATAGGATACCAGCCACCGTTGGACTCCACCCAGTGCAACTTTCCGGCGGAGGCAAGCTCACCGATAGCGTCGGTCAGCTCGTACTCGCCACGCTCGGACAGCTCGATATTGTCCAGCATCTCGAAGAAGTCCTGCTTCACCTTGTAACAGCCCGTATTGGCAAGGTCAGAGACGAAAACCTTCGGCTTTTCCACAACGCCGATAACCTTATTGCCATCAACACTAAACACCCCAAAGCGGCTGGGGTCGTCCACCCGGGTCGCCAGAACCGAGTAGTCGTACTCCAGCATGTCGAGGAAGTTCTCGTTGGTAAAGAGGTCGTCGCCGACCAGAATCAGCGTGTCTCCGCAGACCTCCTGCGCGGCGCAGGAGAGGGCGTGGGCGGTGCCGAGCTGTTCCCGTTGCCAGACGTACTTGAGGTGAATCCCCCGATAGCTGGCTCCGAGATGCCGCTGGATGCGCTCGCCCATGAAGCCGATGACGATAATCGCCTCGTCAACGATTCCGGCAAGGGATCGGAGATTATGCTCGATAATCGCGTGTCCCGCCAGCTCGTAAAGAGCCTTGGGAGTACGGGTGGTGAGCGGGAAGGTGCGAGTCGAGCTGCCAGCGGCGAGAATAACAGCCTGCATATATTGTCCTTCGGAAGAAGCTTTTGATTCATCAACCGGAGTTCAAACTACTCTATAGCAGAAAAATTGGGAAAATAAAAGGGTTGTCTTACTTTTTTCCACCAAGGAACAATTGACCCTACAGCGTCAAAACCTAGTGTTTGTTTTAGGATACACCCGTAGGGGCGAATCTTGTGTTCGCCCTTTCCCATATCCACCAAAGTCCAAACACGAGTGATTATTCCAAACCATATTTGTGAGCGACCAGCGGGAGCGGTGAAGTTTGGCAATGATGTTCTGACCGAAGGTCAGCTCTGTGATGCAACGCACCGCGTTGCCAGCTTCAAGCTGGCCGCGTTCTCTCCGGCAACATAGCCCGACGACCACGCCCACTGAAGGTTATATCCGCCGCATTCACCGCAGATATCCAGCAGCTCCCCGGTCAGGTAAAGCCCCGACCGCAAACGGCTTTCCAAAGATATTGGGTTGACCTCCTTCGTGGATACTCCGCCCAGCGTGGCGGCGGCGGCATCCCAGCCCCTTGTGGCGGTGCAGCTGACGGTGAACGCCTTCAGCAGCCGGGCAATCCGCTGGCGCAGCCCCCCGTCCATTGCGGAACACGCCAGCGACGAGTCAATCCCCCGCTGACGCAGCAGGGCAGGCAGCACCTTCCGGGGCAGCATCCCCAGAAGCAGGTTCCCCAGCTCTCGCTTCGGATGCGCCTCCGCACGCTGCTGGAGCAGAGCCTCCAGCGCCGACTCCTCCACTTCGGGGAGCAGGTCAAGCTCCAGCTCTAACGGCTTCTCTGCCAAACGCCCGGCGACCTCGACGGAGAGGTCGAGGATCAGCGGTCCTGAAAGTCCATAGTGGGTGAACATCAGTTCGTCTGCTCCAAGAGTAAGCCCAAGCTCCGGCACGTTCACCCCTGCCGGGAGCTTGACCCCCTGGAGGAAATGCCCCAGATTGCCTGCCAGCTCCAGAGACACAATCGCCGGACTGGTCGGCAGAACCGAATGCCCCAGCCGAGCCGCCAGCTCAAAGCCATCACCCGCCGAGCCAGTCTTCGGAGCCGACCTTCCCCCCACGGAGAGGATCACAGCCTCCGCCTCCCAGCTCTTCTCAGCAGACCGCACCTGCCACGGCTCGCTGGCTGGCTTACCGGGCTTAAGCTCCGTTACTCGCGCGTTGGTGACTAATCGCCCGCCCAGCTCGCGGAACTCCTCCAGCAGCAGCTCCACCACATCGGCGGCGGCTCCGGAGCGCGGATAGTAGCAGCCCTTCCCCTCCAGCACACAGGGCAGCCCCAGTCCCTCGAAAAAGCCCAGGGCCTCTGCCACCCCAAACCGTCCCAGCGCATTGCGAACAAAG
>JAIOSI010000301.1 GCA_021107695.1 bacterium | reverse complement strand
TCCAATGCTTCACCTTTACCGCCGGATTCTACGTCGGCTTCTAACAACGCGGTGCGTTGTATCACGCTTCGCGATTAGAAGACATCGTCGTTTTATAGCAACTCCCGCGTATTAGCCAACTATGGCGGACTACCCGTAGGCAGCAACAACGCGGTGCGTTGTATCACACTTCGCGACTAGAAGACATCGTTATTTTATAGCAACTCCCGCGTATTAGCCAACTATGGCGGACTACCCGTAGGCAGCAACAACGCGGTGCGTTGTATCACACTTCGCGACTAGAAGACATCGTTGTTTTATAGCAACTCCCGCGTTTGGTGCTAAACGAAACAGTCTGGCTTAGGTACCAACCCGGCGCATTGCCGTAGGGGCGAACCTTGTGTTCGCCCTTTGGCAAATAACGCTGGATGGCAAACACTCAAAAAGACTTTCTGAGCGTAAGCTCAGTATTGTGATGCAACGCACTGCGTTGCCGTAGGGGCGAACCTTGTGTTCGCCCTTTGTCAAATAACGCTGGACGACAAACACTCAAAAAGACTTCTGGGCGAAGCCCGATTCTCGGATGCAACAATTGATGCTGCCAATATCCAGCGTTGCCAAAAAGACCCCGAATGGGGTCTTTTTGATTCAGCGTTAAGCCTGTTCTAGAACTCTGGCTTGCCTTCCGGATAACCGGCAGGATAGCCACCAGTTGGGTGGTTGATGGTAGGCTCGATAGCCAGGAGACGAGAGACCTCGGCGTTGATGTTGGGCCAGAAGTCAGCGTCGCCAGCGTCGCCAGCATCGAAATCGGTGGATTCTTCAATCTTGGCACGACAATCGTTGAGGAGTTCCTCACAACGGTCGTGGGCGTCGTTGTGCTGCATGTGAGCCAGAACTGTCCAGAGGCGGACTTCCCAACTGGTCATGTTATAGTTGTCGCCGTCTTTCATGTACCAGTTGTTGTAGTTCCAGTCCCAGCCCCAGTCGCCGTTGTCAGCATCGGTATCGGCCCTGACAGCCACCTCGAAGTCAGCAGCGGCATCGCCATATTCACCCTGAAGGTAATAGGCGTGTCCGGTACCAACCCAGGCATCCATGTAGAGGCGGAAGTAGAGGTTGCGGTACGGAACGCTGGGTTGATCCAGTGGACTACCGATATTCTGCTTCGCCTCATTCAGAGAGACGTAGGCAGAGGCAAAGTCACCATTGGTAATCGCGACCCAGCCCTTGCCGGAGTGGGCATTGGCGTAGGTTGGGCTTACCTCAAGAGCGTCATCAAAGCGATCGCTTGCCGTATCAACATCGAGGGTCATCAATGCGGTCCAGCCCTCGTTGCAGTACTGTTCCGGGCTGGATGGCACCGGTACCGTCGCAGGTTCACAGGCAACAAACACCACGGCCAGCGCGATAATCACCAGTCCGAGGGTTAGTTTACTCTTCACAGGATTCCTCCTTCATAAGGTGGGCTTAAGGTTACTCGACGGGTTTTTCCAGGAACCGTTTCCAGTCCCCTTCCAACCTGTCCCTCTGGCCCCCTTGGCGGAAAAGTTGATAAGTTGAGAACAACCGAGATTTTTTGTTTCTTTGGGGAGTCTGAGGTATCTCAAACTCCCCTGGAAACTCAGACCAGTTAGCGGATGAGAACCATCCGACGGCTGGCGTTCTTCTCGGTGGACTCGAGCTTGTAGAAGTAAACACCGGACTGGGCGGCGACACCGTTAGCGGCGTTACCGTTCCAGCTTACAGTGTGGTGTCCGGCAGAGAGGTTCTCGTCAACGAGGACGTTAACCAAGCTACCGGCGAGATCGTAAACGGAGAGCTTGACCGAGCCATCAACAGAAGTGGTGAAGTTAATGCTGGTCTCACCACTCGAGGTGATATACGGGTTCGGGAAGTTCTGTGCCAGCTCGAAAGCGAAACGAGGAGCTTCGTTAACGTCGCCTTCGCCACCGGTGAACTCACCGTAGCCGATTGCATAGACACCGAACTTGCTGATGGAGGTGAAGACCTCGTTGGTCTGACGGTCAATCAGAGCCTCCAGGCGATCCCAGCTGCCGTTCTCGCTGTTCCAGCGATAGAGGGCGAGCTTGTCTTCGTTGTCGATACCGTTGTCGTCGTAGCCAATCCACAGGGTCGCGCTCTTGGTCAGCTCACCAGCCGCGGTAACCTCGTAGGCGTAACCGACTACGTGGAGACTCTGGCTGTTATTTGCAGAGCTGATCTCACGGGAAACGGATGCAGTGGAAAGAACGCTCTTTGCTTCGCTTCCAGAGCTGAGAGACGTTTCCACCGCGAGCTTGCCACTGGTAACGTCGGGACGAGCCATGATGGTAACAGGCGTTCCGACTTCCAGAGCGTTACCCGGAAGTTCCAGGGTAGCGTTGGCGTTGGCACCGATAACGACAGTCTCTTCGCCACTGCGAGCAACGGAGAGGAAGCCATCGAAGGTGGTGGTTCCCAGGTTACCCACGGCATCGCAGGCGTTCATAACGACGTCGGCGGTACCATTGAGGGTCAGCGGGTAGTTCCAGGTCGCGGTGAAAATCTGTGGATCGCTGTTGTCCCAGGGGGTATCGCTGCCGAATCTCCAGCTTTCCAGCGGGTTCACGCCGCTGACTTCGTAGATGTAGGTCTCGCTGGGAACGGTGTCGGTAGCATCCGTTGTGAAGGTGATCGTATATGCCGGGCAGGCAAACAGGGCTTCGTTGGGAGTAGCAACGAACTCAATGTGAGCACCAAATCCCGGACGAACACCAGCGGTCAGCGCGCCACCATCGGCAGGCAGGAAACTGGGAGCCGTGTGATCTTCACCGGCATCAACCCAGATCCGCTGAGCGAACGAGTTACCCTTGCCAACCTCAACGGGAATGAAGGGAATCAGCCCGATCTCATAGTACTGATCAGCGTCGTTGATACGGACAATTCCCCGGTCGCCGAAGATGTTCATATCCATCGAGACTGCGGGGCTATCACCGGTCTGCGAGGAATCCTGAACGAAAGCAGTATCCATCAGGATACAAAGACCATCCCAGACTCGAGTGTTATCTTCGTTTGCCGGATCTCCCCGGAAAGCGTAAACAACATCAGCACCGGAGTCGAGATCGCCCAGGTCGATAGCGTGGGCGTAAACCGCTCCCAGACCATCGGGGCAATAGCGACCATTGGTATCATCACCGTCGGCAACGAACTCTTCTTTGTAATAGTCCCCGGTAATATCCGTACCGCTGTACTCACGAGATGAGCCGGGAGTATGACCGACCATCGGGTAATGCAGGGGTGCAGTGTCCCGTGGATCGTAGGTGTTGTAATCGTCGATGTAGTAGTAACCCCGGTTGTTATTGTCCGTTCCGCTGCGGTAGCCAGCCTTGCGATCGCCGGTAAACCAGTTCCAGAGGACAAACTCCTGGAACAGTGCGCCAAAGGCTCCCCGTGGTTCTTCAAAGGTCGTGCCGGGGTTGGAATCCTTCCACATCTCAGCGTGGGATTCCAGGAAGTCCCAGGTGGTGCCATCGGCCTGGCGGGAGTAGTAGTCCTCCCAGGTCATCGTCATGGCATTGACCTGGTTCTTCTCGACCAGCAGGTTTGCCATCCCGGTATGCTGGATACCCAGGGATTCGATGAAGTGACTCCAGATCACCGAGTTGTAGGTCCAGAGGCTGCCCTGGTCTCCACCCCAGTAGTTGTCGCCGCGAATATCAATGTGCGGCTTCGCAAAGAAGGTGGAAAGACGACCTGGGATGTAGGCGTTGGAGTAGGGGTATGCCTTGTCTTCGCTCCAGACCGAGGTCTTCTCGAAGGCATGACCACCGTGAGCCCTGTCCGCGTCTTTCTCAATGCCGTACTGCACACCGTGGTGCAGCTCGTGAGCGGCGGTGTCAAAGGCTTCCTGTCCGCCACCACCCATCGCCTGGCAATCGAAGACCATGTGGAAGGCATCGTTGTTCCAGTTGTTCGGATCCATGTCGCCTTCGTAGTCGTAACCAGTATCCTGGGAGCAGTATGCCATCACGCCAGCGGAGAAAGGCTGATCTTCCCAGCTATTATCCTGGACGTCGCGCATGTAGCAATCCCAGCGTTCCCAGTCTGCCTGGGTGTCGCCGTCAACGTAGCCGTAGTCATGGTCAGGATAATACTCCAGCTCCCACTCACCATCGTGAATCGGTGTGTCGAACATCAGCTCGTTAAGGAAGATGTCAAAGGATTCTTCCAAACCCACGGCAATATCCTCAACAACGTTGGGTACGCCGTCGCCGTCGGTGTCGGTATAGTCATCCAGAGCATGGGTTCCGACCTCACACCACCACATCCGGAAGTTACCTTCCGGTGTGTCGTAGTGATAGATCTCACCGGAGTTGGCCGGGAAACCGCGCTTCAGACCGTAGGCGTTGCCAATCTCGGTGTTTCGGAGAGCCAACAGGTACAGCTCGGCATCGGCCTGCTGGGCTTCATCGAACAGCCCCTCAACCATGCACTGCTGGGCATCCCAGAGGAGAGTGGTACCAGAGGTTAATCCCTCGGGCAGGTCTCGGTCACCGGCGTACTGCGCCGGAATACGTTCGGCATCGCCGAACAGCAGGTAGAGTTTGTAAACCGCGAAATCGGTGAATTCGATCTCGCCTCTTGAGTAGGCCTGTTGAATGTTCCCAAGCGTACTGGTTGCCGAGACGGCAGAGACCAGTAGCAGGAGGCAGAGAACGGCCAGTAACTTGCTGCGCATCAACGTCCCCTTTCTGTGGTTTATATCGACTAAGAGGGAAAGCGGTCGTGCTTCTACAGGTACATCCTGATCGTACTTGATTGTACTTATCGATCGTA
>JAIOSI010000217.1 GCA_021107695.1 bacterium | reverse complement strand
GTAGTCTATTGTGCCACAGAGCAACTAATTGCACTTAGCAAGACCGGTGTGCGTTCAGATATATACTCATTAAGTAAGATGTTCTATAAAATACTAACTAGCCAAGTCCCGTAGCCAACAGTAGACCTACACTTAGTACCCTACAAGTTTAAGTATATAATTGCTAAAGCTACTGAAGGTAACCCTGAGAAAAGATTCCAAGATATCGACGATTTTTTTAAAGCGTTTGAGCGTACACAGGAAGATAATAAGTTTTTACCTTGCAGCAGAATATTTGATGAATTTATGGATAAGAATAGTATTGACGAAATTAGTCAGGATGCAAACAATATTTTTATTCACAATCTTTCTCAGTGCATGAGTGAGAAAAGGTTTCTTTTTCGTGAATTTCCTGCTATGCCGTTTTTTGTGTTGGAATACTTACAAAAGGAACACGTTGCGTTTTTTTCTAGCTTGTTAGAGAAGTATGACAAAGCTATTCACGATGCAGAGCGTTTAGTATACGAATACTGTGATGTAATTGCGAATTTTTATGAAAAAATCCTTTCTGTTTCTGATGATTATAAGATCAATACTTTGATACTTGCAAGTTTGCCGAAGATTGGCTGGAGCTATAATAGATTTTATGTTGGCATAGAGTTTGCGAAAATAGTAGCAGCGCTGAAAGATGAATCGTTGATTATGTTTTTAGAAGAATTCTTCGTTAAAAACAGTGGAATTGCTGAGTTTTGTTCATCTTATATCAATAAGCACGATACTGTACCAATGCTAATAACAAATGCTCTAAACAGCCATAAAGATCGACCATAAAGGAGTCCTATGACCAACCTGCGTAAGAGCGACCCGGAGATCGCCGATGCGATCCAGAACGAGATCAACCGCCAGGAGTTCGGCGTCGAGCTGATCGCCAGCGAGAACAACGTTACCCCCGCCGTGCTGGAGGCGATGGGTTCGGTAATGACCAACAAGTACGCCGAGGGCTACCCCGGGCGACGCTACTACGGCGGCTGCGAGTTCGTGGACGATGCCGAGCGGCTGGCGCGGAATCGGGCGAAGGAGCTATTCGGCTGCACCCGTGCCAATGTCCAGCCCCACTCCGGCACCCAGGCGAACATGGCGGCGTTCTTCGCCCTCTGCGACCCGGGCGACACGGTGATGGGACTCTCCCTCGCCCACGGCGGACACCTGAGCCACGGGCATCCGCTCAACTTCTCCGGGCGTTTCTTCAACATCATCCCCTACGAGGTTGACCCGGAGCATCACCGCATCGACATGGACCAGGTGCGCGACCTGGCAAAGAAGCACACGCCGAAGATGATCATGGTCGGTGCCAGTGCCTACCCGCGCACGATCGACTTCAAAACCTTTGGCGAGATTGCCGACGAGGTCGGGGCGAAGCTGGTCGCCGACATCGCCCACATCGCCGGGCTGGTCGCCGTGGGGCTGCACCCGTCGCCGATCCCCTACGCCGCCTACACAACGACGACGACGCACAAGACCCTGCGCGGCCCCCGTGGCGGGATGATCCTCACCGACAAGAAGCACTACAAAGCCTTGCAGACCAACGTTTTCCCGGGTATTCAGGGCGGGCCGCTGATGCACGTCATCGCCGCCAAGGCGGTGGCATTCAGGGAAGCCCTCCAGCCGGAGTTCAAGACCTATCAGGAGCAGGTACTCGCCAACGCTCAGGCACTTTCCGCCGCCTTCCTGGCGCAGGGCTTCGACCTGGTCTCCGGCGGAACGGACAACCACCTGATGCTCGTTGACCTGCGTCCGAAGAAGCTGAAGGGTCAGCAGTTCGAGGATTCACTCCACCGCGCTGGCATCACCGTCAACAAGAACGCCATCCCCTTCGACCCGGAACCGCCGATGGTCGCCTCCGGCGTTCGCGTGGGAACCCCGGCGGTAACGACTCGTGGCTTCAAAGAGCCGGAGATGAAGCAGATCGCCGACTGGTTCGCCCGGGTCGCCGAGGCCCCGGACTGCGAGGAGACCGCTGCGAAGATCAAGGCTGAGGTCGAGGAGCTGTGCCGGAAGTTCCCGCTCTATCCGGGCATGGAGGCGTAGCTGCAACAGAACCGCTGCCAGATACTTATACGAAAAGACCGCCCAATCGGGCGGTCTTTTACATTGCTCCCCAGTGTTTACTCTGGTGGCCAGTCTGTTAAATCGGATTTGGGTGGCAGGCTTGTCGGTTCGGCTAAATGTTCGGCAACCAGCGTTTGGCAGACATTAACGCCACCAACCACTGGCATCGTCAGAATTGTCCCTTCGCCATCAGTGATACCACTGCCCGATACATCGAAGGCTAATGTTACAACTTGTCCCTCTACCAGTTCCCGCAAGCGTTCAGTGGCTATGTCGTAGTTATCCTCGTCGACCGTTGGAACATCCACACACAACAACCGGATGTTCCCCAACCCCGGACAGTAAAATGTGTTGGCGTTTATTACATGTTGAACGTAGGCATCGCTGCGGAGGGGAGATATCGCCTCTAACGCCTTCACCATTTCATCATACTTTGCTTGAGTTTCTGATAGTTTTTCGTATAGCAAAACATTAGTGTTTTCCAACATCGAGACGAGTGTCTTATCAATATCTTTTGTTACATCATCATTAGTTAGCTCGTCAAAGCAAGCTATTGCTATGTCGATCGCTTCTTCAGTTACGGTTGAACAGTGTGAAGCCCATGTATATTGAGTATCAGATAAAACATCTGTGTAATGGTTATCTAATACCACTAAAGATTCCTTATAACCATACAAATAACCCATCTCAAAGATTCCTATGTAGGCATCCTCGAGTACAACCATACTTGTATGATATAGTTTAAAAACACAAGACAACAATCCCAACTCTGCCTCAACTTCCTGTAGTTCGTTTTTCATTGACAGGTACTCTGGCAGCCCTTCTAGGGCGGCGGTGGCGGTCAACCCAACTATAAGTAGCATCAATAGTAATCTCTTCATCTTTCTCCTCTTTATAAACCCGCTAAACGGGGTTAAGGAACCCTTAGACCGAATCGAAACTCTACGAAAAAGGAGTACCAGAGGAACGACCAATTGTAAAGAGATATTATTGTTGTACCTATGTGTCATTTGACACTGACAAGTCATCTGCTAATGCTTATGTTGTGTTGTAAGAGCAAAAGTGCCACCTTCGCTTAGGAACATCGTAACGAAAAGGGAGAGCCAAAATGGCTCTCCCTTTGTTAACACTATCTGTTGGAGCAACTAGCTACTTACGCTTGTCCCTGATTGCCGCCTGGGCAGCAGACAAGCGAGCAATCGGCACTCGGTACGGGCTACAGGAGACGTAGCTCAACCCGATGCGGTGGCAGAACTCAACGGAGCTTGGCTCGCCGCCGTGTTCACCGCAGATACCGACCTTGAGGTTCTTCTTCGTGGAGCGACCCTTGACGGTTGCCATCTCGACGAGCTGTCCAACGCCCGCCTGGTCAAGTACCTGGAAGGGATCGTGAGGCAGAATGCCCTTTTCCACATACATCGGCAGGAACTTGCCAGCGTCGTCGCGGGAGAGACCGAAGGTGGTCTGGGTAAGGTCGTTGGTACCGAAGGAGAAGAAGTCGGCAACCGTGGCGACCTTGTCGGCAAGCAGTGCTGCCCGGGGCAGCTCGATCATCGTACCGACGAGGTAATCGACCTTAACACCCTGCTCGGCGAAGACCTTCTCCGCCGTGGCGATAACCACCTCGCGCTGGTTAGCCAGCTCTTCCATGGTGGAGATGAGGGGGATCATCACTTCGGGCTTGGCATCGATATTCTTCTTCTTGCACTCACAGGCAGCCTCGAAGATAGCGCGAGCCTGCATGGCGGTGATCTCTGGATAGGCGGTTCCCAGGCGACAGCCGCGATGTCCAAGCATCGGGTTGCTCTCGTGGAGGTACGCCAGGCGTGCCTTGATCTTATCCAGCGAAACACCGGATGCCTTCGCCAGCTCTTTCTGCGCATCTTCGGTGTGGGGCAGGAACTCGTGAAGCGGCGGATCGAGAGCGCGAATGGTAACCGGCAGTCCGGTCATCGCCGTGAAGATACCGACGAAATCCTCGCGCTGGTAAGGAAGGAGCTTCTCCAGTGCCTTCTCACGACCTTCGAGGTCTTCGGCAAGGATCATCTCTTGCATGGCGAGAATCCGCTGGGGGTCGAAGAACATATGCTCGGTACGGGTGAGACCGATGCCCTCGGCACCGAAGTTACGGGCGACCTCGGAGTCGTGAGGGGTGTCGGCGTTGGTACGAACGCCCATCGTGCGCAGCTCGTCCGCCCAGCCCATGTAGGTGCCAAAGTCGCCGGTCAGCTCAGGAGACTTCGTCGGAACCTGACCTTCGATAACCTGACCAGTAGAGCCATCGAGAGAAATCCAGTCGCCCTCTTTGACGGTCATGCCTTTGGCTTTGAAGGTTTTTGTTTTGTAATCGATGGAAAGCTCTCCACAGCCAGCCACACAGCAGGTACCCATTCCCCGGGCGACCACGGCGGCGTGGGAGGTCATTCCACCACGAGCGGTGAGGATACCCTCGGCGGCGTGCATACCGTGGATGTCATCGGGGCTGGTCTCCAGACGAACGAGGATGACCTTCTTCTCGTCCGCTGCCCAGGCCTCGGCGGTGTCGGCGTTAAAGACGACCTGTCCGGTGGCGGCTCCCGGTGAAGCTGGCAGACCCTTGGCAAGGACGTTGGCTTTCTTCTTTTCGTCTTCATCAAAGACCGGGTGGAGGAGCTGGTCGAGAGCGTTGGGGTCGAGGCGCATGATCGCCTCTTTCTTGTTGATCAGTTTCTCCGCAACCATGTCCACGGCGATCTTAATCGCCGCCGCAGCGGTGCGCTTACCGGTACGGGTCTGGAGCATCCAGAGCTTTCCCTGCTGGATGGTGAACTCGATGTCCTGCATGTCGGTGTAGTGTTTCTCCAGCTTCACCCTGATGGCATCAAGCTCTTTGAACTGCCTGGGCATAATCTCTTCGAGAGAGGGGAACTTCGCCTTGCGGTCGCCCTCTGAGAGACCGCTGTTCTTCGCCCACTCCCGGCTGCCGAGGAGGGTGATTTCCTGAGGAGTACGGATACCCGCAACAACATCCTCGCCCTGGGCGTTGATCAGATACTCACCGTAGAAGAAGGCGTTGTTGCCGGTGGCGGGATCGCGGGTGAAGGCAACACCGGTGGCGGAGTCATCGCCCATGTTACCGAAGACCATGCTCTGAACGTTGACGGCGGTTCCCCAGTTGCCGGGGATGCCGTTGAGCTTGCGATAGGTCTTGGCGCGGGGGGTTTCCCAGGAGTTAAAGACGGCACTGATTCCCTGCCAGAGCTGCTCCAGCGGCTCATTGGGGAACTCCTCGCCCAGTTCCTTTTTATAGATAGCCTTGAACTCGGCAACGACCTTCTTCAGGTCGGCTGCTTCCAGCTCGGTGTCCAGCTCTACACCCTTGGCGTTCTTCGCGGCTTCCAGGGCGGCCTCGAACTTGTGGCGATCGATACCCTTAACCACGTTGGAGAACATCTCGACGAAGCGCCGGTAGGAGTCCCAGCCGAGGCGTTCGTTGCTGGTACTCTTGATCAGTCCCTGCACCGTGGTGTCGTTGAGACCCAGGTTGAGGACGGTGTCCATCATGCCGGGCATCGAAACCCGCGCACCGGAACGAACACTGAGCAGCAGAGGGTCTTTGGCATCGCCGAACTTCTTGCCCATCAGCTTCTCGGTGGCGGCGATCGCCTTGGCAACATCACCCTTCAAAGAGGTGGGGTACTGCTTGTTGTTGTCGTAATAGGCGGTGCAAACCTCGGTGGTGATGGTAAAGCCCGCCGGAACCGGAACGCCGATGCTAGACATCTCTGCCAGGTTGGCACCCTTACCGCCGAGCAGGTTCTTCATCTTGGTGGAGCCTTCGGCTTTGCCGGCTCCAAAGGTATAGACGTACTTAGCCATGGAAATCTCCCTGGGGTTTGTCGCCGTCGGATGAGCGGCAACCTGCTTGACCACGAAATCTGTTTGACCTTGCTATTGCTCTATTCGGGAACGCTTATGATGCCCGTCTCAAAACTGTAACAGAGCCGCATTCTATCACAATGAGTTGCTATCAGCAAGCAACTCTGTGTACTTAATCACAGGTGCCAGTCTTCGCTCAGAAAACCTTGAAAAAGTACAGGTATTCTCAATTTTGGTAGGGGCGAAGCTTGTCTTCGCCCTCTTAGCGGGACAGGTCGAAACATCTCTGTAAGCGACCAGCGGGAGCGTATCCGTGGAAATAACGGCCGTTAGTCCGAGTTGATCAACCGCGAGTCTGTGTGCAGCTTCAAGCTGCCCGCGCCGATGATTGCCGCTCGGTCGCCCAGTTTGCTCTGAACCAACCGGAGTCGAGGGCGGGGAGGGAAGGCTGTCTGCCGGATGCTCTGTCGTGCCGGAGCCAGAATCAGCTCTCCAGCCCGCGCCATGCTACCGCCGATTACTACATCATCCAGGTCAAGGATGGTTAGTGCCTGGGCAACTCCTCGCCCCAGCCAGCGACCCGCCTCAGCAAGCAGCTCCCGACAGTACGAGTTTCCGTTCTGAGCCGCTTCGCTGACCAGCCGGGTGTTGAGGTTGGTGGAGTTGCCCTCTACCTGTTCCAACAGTTCTGGCAGCTCGCCTGCTTCTGCCAGGGCAATGGCACTACGACGAACCGCGCTGGCGGAGGCGTACTGCTCCAGACAACCCCGCCGCCCACACAGGCAGAGCCTGCCCCCCGGCTCCACGATCAGATGCCCGATCTCGCAGGCGTTGCCCGTAGCTCCGGTGCGAAGCTTTCCATCCAGAAACAGCCCGCCGCCAACTCCGGTACCCAGGGTCAGCCCCAGAGCGTTGCTTGAGCCTTGTAACACTCCAGCGGTTACCTCGCCGAGGACAAAGGCACTGCCGTCGTTTACAAGTATTGTCGGTAGCTTCAGTGCCTCTTCTGCCAGCTTGACCAGAGGGATGTTGTTCCAGTCGGGAAGGTTGACCGCGCCGTTGATCTCCCCCTTTACCGGATCAAGGGGTCCCGGCACCGCCAGCCCCAGAGCGGTAACTGTCAGGGGGGGCTCGATCTCTTTGAGGAGAGAGCGGTAGAGAACCTCCATATCAGCGACGAACTGCTCCGGGCTGCGCCGATGGCGCAGGGGAGCCATTCCCCAGGCGAGCAGTTCGCCGGAAGAATCAACCAACCCGGCTCGCAGGTTGGTTCCGCCCAAATCAACACCAAGGGTAGCTTGCATGATTTAGAAGCTCAACTCCACCGCTGCCATTATCTGGTTGCGATTATCGTGAGACTGGGTGTCGGTGGCAAAGAAAAGCCCCTGACGCAGGGTAACGGTGAGCAAAAGAAGCTCCGCCAGGGGGGCGTTGAAGTCAACGGAGACATCGAGAAACCTAAAGTCGTCGTTGGGGTGATTCGCCAGGGCAGGGAGAGGACGAATGCCCTCGTAACCGTTGGCTTTGTAGAAGTCAGCGTTCAGGCTGAACCAGCCCAGCCGACCTCCCAGACCGAGGCGCAGCAGTCGTCCCCAGCCCTCACCACCGGTAGAGCGACTCTGATGATAGCTGCCGGAGAGGCTCAGAGCATCGCCGAACAACCCCAGTGCCAAGCCACCGCCGAGATTACCCCGCTCGAACTTTCGCACCCCGTCCGGCGGTGCAAACTCTTGATAGTCGGCGGTGTCGTAGCCGCCGGAGTGGTAGTACGCCAGCGTCGCCTGGGGAGTGAGGCTCAGGAAGCCGAGGTCGAGACGCCAGGCGAGGGTTCCGCCAGCGAAAAAAATCTCCTTGGTCGCCTCGCTCACGATCTCGGTGCGGGCAATGACAACGTTCCACCGCGCCGTGGAAAGATCGCCTGACCAGCTTGCCCCTGTTGCGGGGTGGTCGATCGACTGCTGAAAGACCGTCTCCGCTCCGAGGTGGAACTTCAGATGCCCCAGCGAGATGCGTCCCCAGTCCTTCATTTCCAGAACGAGGGTAATCCGGGGATTCAGTTTGAAGTTGTCCCAGTTCACCGTCTCGCATTCGATGCTGTCGGCAAGGTCATGCTCCAATTCCAGTCCACCCGTGAGGGAAACGAACTCCAACGGTTGCCACTGCGCGCCAATAAAGAGTCGCTGGAGGAACAGGGTGCGCTCATCGCCGCGCGGCTCCGGCGGATTGTCGTACTCCACGTTATCGAAAACAAGGGAATACGCGCCAACCAGCTCCGGCGGAACCTCAAAGGCACCGACACAGAGCGGAATTAACATTAACACTGACAGGATTTTCATGGTAGCTCACCCTCCAGCAGCATCCCGGAAAAGGTCTGCTTCAACTCCAGAATCTCATCGACGTAGGCACGGGTGGTCGGGTAAGGGATCTCCTCGATGGTGAGACGGTCGTCGGAACGCCAACCGTTGACATCCCGTGGTCCGGCGTTGTACGCCGCCAGCGCGCTGACTGTATCACCGCCGTAGCGAGCCAGCAGATCACGCAGTAACAGGCAGCCAAGGCGCAGATTCGTCTCTGGGTCTCTCAGGTCGAAGTCAGCGGACAGGTCGTGCTTCCGGGCTATCTCTTCGGCGGTTCCGGGCATCAGCTGCATCAACCCCACGGCTCCGGCACTGGAAAGTGCCTCCGGGTCGAAGCTCGACTCCGCCTCAATCAGAGCCAGCACCAGAGCGGCATCTACGCCGATCTCCACGGCAATGTCCACGGCGAGGGCGGTCTCCGCCGGAGTGAGCAGACGATAGCGCAGCTCCGTGGGACCGATGACCACGACCACCACGGCGATGATAATCGCCATCCAGACCAAACCGCGCAGGATACCCGCTCTAGCCATCAATCGTCCCTTCGTCAATAACCGTTCCAGCCAAGCTAAAAGCCCCGGCAGAGGTAATCTCCACGGTCAGGAGCGTTCCCGCCTCGTGGTCGCTGTCGAGCTTTACATTCTTATTGCTTCGCGTTCTGCCAAAGCAGCGACTCTTCTTGTCTCGTCCCTCGACGATCAGCTTCAACCTCCGCCCGACCAATCCGGCGTTGTTGTTCCTTGCCGAGGCGGTAACGGCGGCGATTATCTGCTCCAGCCGTTCCTGCTTGACCTCCGGGGGAACGTCGTCTTCCAGTTGAGCCGAAGCGGTTCCCGCGCGCGGTGAATACTTGAACATGAAGGCGTTGTCGAAGCCCAGCTCCTCAACCAACGACAGGGTCTGGGCGAAGTTCGCTTCGCCCTCGCCGGGATAGCCGACGATGATGTCCGTGGTTACCGCCAGACCGGGAATGAGCCGTCGGGCGGTTTCGATCAGCTTGCGAAAATGTCCGGCGGTGTATTTGCGCCCCATCGCCGTAAGGACACTGTCCGAGCCGGACTGCAGGGCGAGATGAAGATGCTCGCAGATCGTCGGCTCCTCCGCCATCACCCGCAGGGTCGCTTCGCTCAGATCCTTTGGATGACTGCTGGTGAAGCG
>JAIOSI010000299.1 GCA_021107695.1 bacterium | reverse complement strand
CGCCCTGGTACTGGCGGGATTGGCGGCAGCCGACGAGACCCACGTCAATCGAGTCTATCACCTCGACCGCGGCTACGAGGGACTCGAAGAGAAACTAACCGCCCTGGGAGCCAACGTCCGCCGAGAGAAGGACGAAGAGTAATGGATTTTGCGCCAGAAGAAGAACTGAACGAAACTGAACCCGAAGCGAGCGAAGAGGAGATAACCTCGCAGCTAAAGCGGTATCTGGAGGAGTTCCGCCAGGGATTTCTCTACGAGGTGCTGCGCTGGGGTAACGACCGTCTCCTCCACGGGGGCAGCTTCCTGCGGCTGGTGGAGTCAGCCTGCGGCGAGTTCTCCCTCCACGGACCAACGGGAGCCGACGCTGCCAGCCTGATATTCGAGGAGCTTTTTCGCGAGAACTCCCTGGACAAATATCTGCGCCGGGCTGGCGACGGCGCAGTGCTGAAGATAGACCCTCTCCTGGTGATTCAGGCGTTTGAGCGGGAGCTGGTGCGGAACGACCTCGCCGACGACGAGTACTTCACCCACCACCGCATCACCCTGCTGGTGGTGAAGTTCCTGCGCCTTTTGGAGCAGAAGCTCAACGAGGACAGCTTCCTGGCAGAGAAGTTTCGCTTTGAGTTCGACCTCTTTATGGGCGCGCTGGACGACGGACGAGACGGCAGACGGCTGGGATGATGATTGTGGTAACCAGTTGAAAGCGGCGGACGGATAATTCTGCTACAATGGGGATGGAGCATTCCGTCCCCTGACCATACAGGCGGGACATCAGGAGAAACCTCTAAGACTTTAATGTTCCCGGAGGTTATCCGACTGCGAGTCAATCACGAAGGAGACCCATCATGCCGCCGCGCCTGCCCTACGCCACCATCGCCTTTCTGGAGGACCTCCGCCAGAACAACACCAGGGGGTGGTTCGCCGAGAACCGCCACTTCTACGACCACGTCATCATTCCGGCGATGACCGAGCTGCTGGCGGCGATTCACGACGGCATTAAGGACATCTATCCCGACTATCTGGCAATCCCCAAGGTCAACAAGTCTTTCTATCGGATAAACCGCGACCTGCGTTTTGGTAAGGACAAATCGCCCTACAAGACCCAATTCGGAATGCTCATCTACCGGCGGCGGCGCAAGGACTCTCCATTCTTTTACCTGCACTTTGCCCCGGAGGAGTGCTTCTGGGCGTGCGGCTGGTATCAACCCAGCCCGGAGGCAATTAGCATCTGGCGCGAGATGGTCGCCGACCCGAAGCTGAATAAGAAGGTTGGTCAGCTCCTCAACTCCGCCCGGCAGAAGAGGTATCTGGTCAATGAGCCACACCTGAAGCGGATGCCACGAGAGTACAAAGAGCTGCGGGTTGAGTACCCCGACCTGCTGCGCCACAAGGGTGTTTATGTTCATCAGAAGCGACCGCCCGGTGCCTGGCTGGAGGAAGAGGACTGGGTAACCGAGGCGATTGCCCTCTTCCGGGAGAACGAGGCGTTCATGCGAATGATGGAGAACTGGCAGGACAGGCTGGATATGAGCAGAGAGATTTAGATTTGAGTGCGCGATGCAACGCACCGCGTTGCTTGCCCTTGTCTGGTTTACCGTCGCGGGGTATAATCACGGAAAATTGCTGAGTATCCTAGAGTTATAGAAAGGTGCAGAGTGAAGATTACACCGCAGGATATCCACCGTCAGGAGTTCTCACGGGGAATGCGCGGCTACGCCGTGGAGGAGGTTGACGCTTTCCTCCAGCGGATTGCCGACGAGATGGAAAAGATCATCAGCGACAACACCAAGCTCCGGGATCAGGTCAAGAGCCTGGAGTCGTCAATTGCTGAATATCGGCGGATGGAGAAGAATCTGGAGCGTACGCTGATGACCGCCCAGCGGGCGGCGGACGACCTTCAGATAGCCACCGAAGAGAAACAGAAGTCCCTGCTCCACGAGGCCGAGCTGCGTTCCGAAGAGATTATTAATGAAGCCCGACGACGGCGAGACGAGCTAAAGCACGAGATTATCGCCCTCCGCCAGCAGCACAAAGGCGCGCTGGTCAACTTCCGTGCCTTCCTCGAAACTCAACTCCGAATGCTCAACGAAACCGAAGATTCCGTCTTTGGCTACTCCGTAAGTGAACCCCCAGCGGAGCAACCAAAGGAGCCACAGAAGCTAATCGTAGAGCCGGAGCCGGGGGGACTCAACCTGAACATGAATGAGTTCGAGGAACCGGAACTCCCCGACGAGCTGGACCTGGGGCATAATTAACCAGCTTAAAGCTGGACATAGCCTCGCGATTGAATGCTATTAACAGGTAACACTTCTTCCCGCGTCTTACCGCTCCCACTGGTCGCTTGAGGTTGGCTGGTTTGATCAATTAGTAGCTCGATTTTGAGGGAATGATGTAATCCGCCGCAGGGGCGTATTGCAGTACACCCCTACTCGGTGTCATGTTACGACTGCCAACAGGAGAAACCATGCGGCGGTTTATTGCAGTTTTGTTGATGCTGGTCTCTCTGGCAGGCGCGCAGACCGCCGAGGAGCTGGTTGCCGAGGGCAATGTCGCCTACCGCAACGGTAGCTATGCCGAGGCGGAACGGCTCTACACTCAGGCTCTTACGCTTGCCGAGGGCAACCCGGCGGCGATTAACGGTCTCGGTTTGGTCGCGATGGCGCGGGGCGAGTACGAAGAGGCACTGGCGCAGATGCGTCCGCTGATCTCCCGCTTCCAGTACGACCCTAACTTCCTGCTGAATCTGGGGACAATCTTCAAGTATCTGGGCGACTATGGCAACGCCATCTCCATGTTCCGGCAGGCGTACGACCTTGACCCGGAGAACCCGATGATCGTCTCTGGTCTGGCGGAGAGCCTGCTTCACGAAGGTGACCTGGGGGAGACGCTGTCCCTGACCGGCTGGCTCCTCGCTCTGGAGCCGGAGCGTGCCGAATACCACTACCTCCACGGGATGGCGGCTTTTCTCTCCGATGACATGATTGGAGCGAAGGAGTCTCTGGCGGAGACCCATCGCCTTGACTCCAGCTACCTGTACGTTTACGAGCCGCTCTTTGACCTCTACTACAAGGCGGACGAGGTTGAAGCAGCGGCGGGACTCTGTGCCGACTGGATCGAGCTGACCCCCAATGACCCCCGCGCCTGGCGTTCCTTTGCCATGATTGATCTGCGGAAGGGCGATTTCCACGCCGCTCTAAAACACGCCGGAACGATGCTTGACCTCGGCTCCGTGGAGAACAGCCTGATTCAGGCGATCAGCAACTGGCTGCGGGTTACCGAGCGCACCCTGGAGGCTCACACACTCTGGGAAAAGGTGCTGGAGCTGGAGCCGTACAACCTCACCGCCCGCAGTGAACTCAGCCGAAACTAAGCTCCGCGCCCCCGCCCGTGATGTCCAGCTTGCCATCTTTCTGCTGGGGCTGCTTGCCCTTGTGGTCATCCTTCTTTCCCTCAGTCGCCCCGCCCTCCCCGCAGAGAACCCTGCCATCGGCTACGTTTACGTCTTCGGCGATGCCGTTGAACGCCCCGGAGCCTACCCCTTCATACGTCGGCGGATTTCCCTCAGCGATGTCTTTCTTCGAGCCGGAGGCGACAAAGCCGCCGCAGAACTGTTACCTGCTGCCGTTGTCGTCCCGCCCCAACTAATCTACTTCGACTCCCGGCTCCTGCGTCCGGTTAGTGAAGGGGAGAGCTTTCTCCTCGATATCAACCGAGCTTCACCAATAGGGCTGGAGAGCCTGCCTGGCATCGGTGAGGTGCTGGCTCGGCGAATCATCGCCGCCCGTCCCTTCGGCTCAATCGAGGAGCTGCTCCGCGTCGAGGGAATCGGCGAAGGCAAGCTGGAGCAGATTCGCAACCTGATAACGACGACCTCGGAGTAAATGCGCTGAGGTCGTTTTTTTGGTATGATACAGGTTCGCTAAAAGGAGTTCTTATGTCAAAGCAATCTCTGTTGCTCGTTTTGCTGTTGTTGCCAACGCTGGTTCTGGGTGCGGTAAATGTTACCGAGGTTCGCTGCTACGCCGAGGAAGAGAAGACCTACGCCGTCTTTTACCTTGATGGCGAAGCCCCGGTTAGCGTCGTCTCTTATTCTGGTGGTGTCTCGCTGGTTGTCGAGGGAGCCACGGTGAGCCACGGTCGTCTGGCTGCGACCGTGGGGTTGGTCGAGGCGGGAGAGTTCGGCTCTACCGCTACCGCTGCTGGCTTCAACCTGACCCTTTCGCCGGAGGCGGGAGAGTACCGCGCCTGGCTGGCGACGGATCCCCTCCGGGCGGTACTGGAGATTTCGCCCCGCCGGGAGAGTTCGACAGTTTACTCAACGGTTGTGGAGCCGCCCGTCATCGCCGAGGAACCTTTTAAGTGGAATCTCGGCACCGTTTTGGTGGTGGACGATGACGATGGCGTGAATAACGGTAATCCCTACGGCATTGACGTTGACCAGCGATACACCGAGGTTCTCGACGCACTGGGCATCCCCTGGGAGACCCACATCGTGCGGCATAACGCCACCGGACCGTCGTCGGGCATCCTCGATGACTATCCGCTGGTGATCTACTTCACCGGGCTGGACACCTACAAAATCTGTCTCGGCGGGAGCGACCGCCGCGCCTTGCGCCAGTATCTCGATGGTGGCGGACGGTTGCTGCTCGTCAGCCAGAACTACCTCGGTCGGGTCTCGATGAGCGGCAGTACATCCTCCGGCTCCCTCGAAGAAGCACTGGGGATTGCCTCGTGGAAGGCCGATGCCAAAACCATCGTTGCCCTTGCCGAGCCAGTCAGTCAGCTAAACGCCGGACTCTCCCTCTGCCTCTTCGGCGACCGTCAGATCATCGGTAACTGGAGCGACGGCTTCACCGTCAGCAGTAGCGGACGGGAGCTGTTCCGCAATCGTCCCACCGGGGATTCCTGCGGCGTAACCGTGGACGGCGGCAGCTATCGCGCAGCCTTTCTCTCCTTCGCCTGGGAGAACATCGCCGACCCAGCGGAGGCTAGAGACCTCCTCCGCCGACTCCTGGCGTGGTTGCAAAAGTAGACTGTCATCATGTCCGACAAGCAGCTTATTGAAGGGTTCAGGCGCGGGATAGCCGGGCGGGTGCTTTCCGCTCCCCTCGCCGGAACCAGCGACCCGCCCTGGTACAGCCTCCTGGCGGAGACCGGGATCGCCGCCTTCGTTACCGAGATGATTACCGCCGACGGTTTCTACCGAGGCAGCCGCAAGACCAAAGGTATGCTGGCGATTGCCGACTCTGCGGGTAACCTGCGGCGGCAGTATCCCAGTCTTGGCGTGCCGGTCTTTGTTCAGCTATTCGGGCATGTGCCGGAGGCCTTTGCCGAAACCGCCCGCTTCGTTGAGGAGTGCGGCTACGACGGCATTGACCTCAACTACGGCTGCCCGGCGAAGAAGGTAAACCGCTCCGGCAATGGAGCCGCTCAGATGCGGGATATTCCCCTGGCTCTGGAGCTTGCCGCAGCGACCATCGAAAACACCCGCCTGCCCGTTACCGCCAAACTGCGCCTGGGGATTGACGGTGAGCGGGAGACCTACCTGCGTCTCGCAGAAGGACTTGCAAGGCTGGGAGTTGCCGCGCTGACCCTCCATCCCCGCACCCGTGAGGAACAGTTCCTTGGTCATTCCGACTGGTCTGCCATCGCCCGGCTGGTAGAGGCGGTGGACTGCCCAGTTATCGGCAACGGGGACATCACTTCGACCGCCGATGCCCTGAAGATGTTCGAGCAGACCGATTGTCACGCAATTATGATCGGCAGGGCATTGATCAGAACCCCCTGGCTTGCCGGAGGTATCGTCAAGAGCCTGAGCGGTGGGGTCATTCCACCAGAGATCGACTGGCAGGAGCGTATCCGCTGGACTCGCCGCCACGGGCAAATGCTGGCGGAGTACTACGGCGAGCGCAACGGAATGTTCCGGGTCCGTCGCTTTGCCCTCCACTACCTCCGTGGTGTGGATGGTGCCAGGGAGCTGCGTCGTCAACTGGCGACGGTCGCCAGCCTGGTAGAGCTTGAAGAGCGACTGAACGAAGCGGCGGAACTGGTTTGATTGCCGTCCCGCAGGAAACCGATTGGCTTTTAGGAGCGTAGCTTCAGAGCCGCTCCATTCCTACCACGTGCTTCTCTACCCGTTCCTTCCCCGATATGGAGGTTACCCATGCGAACTTTCCGCCGTCTCCTGTCCCTGCTGTTGCTGCTTGCAACGGTGGTCGGGGCTGGTGAAAGCTCTATCTTCGAAGATGCCGAACAGCACTTCGAGGACAAGAGTTTCCATCTGGCTCTGGAAAAATATGAAGAGCTGATTGTCAAATATCCGGGTAGCCGATACCTACCCCTGGCACTCTATCGGGCGGCTCGCTCTGCCGAGTACCTCTACGAGTACGACTCGGTGGCGGAGTATTACCTCCGTCTGGTGAAGAACCACCCCGACACCTACTGGAGCGCGCTGGCTCGGCTGCAGATTGCCGAGAACCTGTACTGGTGGGGAAACCCGGACCTGGCGTGGTATCAGACCAGCTATATGCAGCAGAAGCTGCGGCTGGATGCCGCCGAGGTGATGGAGAAGACCCGGCGTTCCCTCGACGAACCCCATCGGAGCGAATGCACCGACCGTCTGGCTAACCTCTATATGAGTCTCGCCAACGAGTACCTCTATAAAGACGACAGTACCTACATCGAGGACTTCGACTTCGATGCCTGGTGGTGGGAGAACTATAAGAAGGCGGTTGCCCTCGATCCCTCGCCAGAGATCGCCCAGCAGGCCTATTACGCAATGGGCGAGCGTGAGCTGGGGCAGATCTACAGCAATGAGTACCCGGAGGCCTATAACCTTAACCAGTGGCGCGAGCTGATGGAGGAGCGGCAGCGGAAGAATAAGGCGATTCTCGCCGATGCCGACCGCTGGTGGGATGAGATCACCGACCGCTGGGCGGACTCTCAAATCGCCTATCAGGTTTACACGGCGCGGGCTGTTTTCCATGAGATTTTCCTTGCCGACCCCCGGGGCGCGCTGGAGCTGTATCGCCACGCGGCGGTGCAGTATGCCGACTCCTGGGATACCTACGGCACCTCCCGTGATGAGGTCAGGCGACTCTCCACGCCCCAGGTTCAGTTGCCGGAGTTCCCCAACACCCTGCCGACGGACGAGTTCATCGCTCTGTCTTACACCAGCCGCCTTGCCGATTCCGTGGAGCTGCGCCTCTACCCGATGACACCGGAGCAGCTGCGGGACTTTATCAACGGCGACTATGCCGTGGTGGCAAAGGATGAAGACTACCGTCCGACCCTCGCTGGCTGGGAGCCACAGGCTGTTTATACAGAGCAGCTTCCCGGTGAGGACGACTACCACCCCTTCTATAAGGAAACCAGCCTGCCCAATCCGGGACCCGGTCTCTATCTGCTGGCAGCCTTCGTCGAGGGCGAAATCTCCAGCGCGGTCAGCTTCTCGGTTACCGAGCTGGGTTGCGTGATGTTTACCGGAGAAGGGGCCAGCTACGTCTGGAGTGCCTGGCTCGATGACGGCGACTACGCCGATGGTGCCGACGTTACTATTTGGAAACAGGAGGGATACAGTCCCTGGAATCACAAGCTCTGGCGCGGCGGAGAGACCGACCGTTCCGGCTGGGCAGAGTTTGAGCTCCTCGGTGAGACCGAGATTGATTACCCTGCGGCAGTGGTGGAGAAGGACGGGCATTACGCCCTGAGCAGCAGCTACTCCATCTATCCCAGCTACGGCTTCGAGCCGAATGGCTACCTGATCACCGACCGTACCCTTTACAAGCCCGGCGATACCGTCCACTTCGAGGTGCTGGTGCGCCAGGAGATCGAGCCGGACGGACGCATCTATGGCTACGAGCCGGTGAAAAACCTTGAAATTTCCTGCTACGCCGACGCTGGCGAGCAGATATACGAAGGCGAGCTGGTTACCGACTCCCGCGGTCGCGCCGGTGCTTCCTTTGACATCCCCAAAGATGCCCAGCTTGGCTACATTTATCTCAACATCTACTACGAGGACTCCGAGGGCTATGACCAGTACATAACCTACAACTACCTCCGTCTGGAGGAGTACAAGAAACCGGAGTTCGAGGTCTCTACCCAGCTGGAGGCGGGACCGTTGCGCCTCGGCGGTGAGGCGATGGCGACGGTCTCTGCTAACTACCTCTTCGGAGAACCGGTCAACGACGGCGAGGTCGTCTATCAGGTAACCCGCACCCCGCGCTATTGGATGCCGGAAATTGCCACCGACGACGATAAGACGGTGCCGCCCTGGTTTGCCGAGGAAGAGTACGACGATTACTACTACTGGTGGTACTACAGCGAGCCGGAACTGGTTTACACTGGCAAAACGAACCGCGGTGAGGACGGAATCGCCCGGTTCCCGATCATTCTCGTCGCTCCGGAGGAGGATGACCACGCCGGGTATCTGGACTCCGGCTGGTACACCTACTACTACGATTACGATCTGCAACTGACCGTTGCCGACAGCTCCGGGCGGGCGGTGGATTCCTCTGCCAGCACCAACGCGGCACGGTATCTCTATCGCCCAACCCTGGTCTTTGACGAAGATAACGGCTTCGTCAAGGGCGAGGATGTCAGCGGGAGCT
>JAIOSI010000253.1 GCA_021107695.1 bacterium | reverse complement strand
GTGGTTAGTCGGTAACCCCTCTCTCCAGAGGGGAGAATGATCGTAGGGGCGAAGCTTGTCTTCGCCCTTTTTTCATCCTACACACATTTGCGGGCCGACCTAAAGGTCGACCCCTACATGATGGACAACATCGTTGTTGCAGGGGCAATCTCCTGTGGCTGCCCTTTGTTGTATTTACAAAAAGGGCGAAGACAAGGTTCACCCCTACGGCTATCATTTTACGGTGATTTACTTCTTCTGCGCCACCACCACGCGGAAGCTGCACGATGAGCATTTGTACTCGGTGGCGCGGAGTTCATCGGTCTCCGCCGTTCGCACAACGGGGTGGGAGTCGCCACAGACCGGGCATGGGCGCAGCTTGAGGTCTTCCTCCACATGCTCCGGTCGGAACTTAGCCCACTCGAAGCGGGTTCCGCAGCGGTCGCAATTCAGCACAACCTCACGAATCTCTTCGTTGACCACGACAATCTCCGTCGTCGCGCCAAACTTACCACACTTAGGACAATAGGCTCCGGTCTCACCCATCTCAACTCCCCCACCCCCCTCATCTTGAGGGGGCAGACTCGCGTTTAACCAACTTGGGACCTTTGCATAATTTGACAGATCTGACTTCTAGCCCCTAAGGGAGGCTGACGCTAAATTGACATCATTCCGGTAACCATAACAAATATCAGTGGTTATAGAACTGCAATCATTGCCAGCCAAGCCGGACGTGCGAAACAAAGGTATTTATACAAAAGTCTCCAACTTGGACAGCTAACTCTCATTCCCGCTTTGACAGGTCAAATCAATCCTTGCAAAAATGTGTACCTTCTTAGCTTGATAATCCTAAATCTCCACGCCGGAGAGCAGCCGGGTACGATCCCTTGCTGCGGCGGCGAACTCTCGCAATACCTTATCAAAATCGACCAGCTGCTCTTTGGTGGCTTCGGGATCAGAGCCGTCCAGCGTCATCAGCTTCTGACCCTCCTGCTCTAACGCAGTTAGCTGGTCAATCAGCGACTCGTCGTACTCGTAGAGGCGGTCGAGAGCCTCCAGACCAACCTTCACCGCGTCGGTCTTGCCGGAGTAGCCGTAGTCGTCGTAGCGCAGGGTGTCATAAACTGTCTCCAGGCGGTTCTCCAGCGAGTCCACCGCGCCGAGAAGCTCCAGCTTGCCCTTGTTGGTCAGCCGGATAATCAGCCCGCGGATCTGCGGCTCAATAGCGCGCAGTCGCTGCACCAGATGCTCCCGGAGCAGACGGTCCGCCTCACGGCGGGTTTTCAGCTCTTTATAGCCAGCGTAACCGGGAATCAGTCGGGTCAGCTTGCTCTCGAAAGACGAGCTATCATCGGAGATTCTGTCGCGTAGATCGTCCATGCGTCAACTCCCGAAACGGTAACCGTTTCATTATAGTACGGTGGTGGGAGAAAACCAATAGTTTATTCAGCGAATTCCTCCGGGGCGCGGAGTCGCTCTACCCGTTTGAAGAGAATCCGCCACATCTCGTTTTCCGATGCCAGATCGAAGACCTCTTCGCTGAGAATCTCCCCGGCGTTGTCGGTGATCCTGACCCTGGCGTAGTTCCAGCTACGCCCCGCCTCCGTCGGTGCCATCGCGTAGCGGGTTGCCAGTCGGGTGTTGCGACCTTCCTCAATCTCCACGGCAAAGATGCGCTCGCCCACCGGGATACCGATGACCAGATTCTCGTGGCGCAGGGGAAGATAGTAGCGCAGCTCGACCTTGTGCCGCCCCGGGGTAAGGTGAAGCAGGGTCTCTCCGTCGTTCTCGTGGAGAATCGCCACCAGTTTGTCCTCCGTCAGAACCTCCACATAGGCAGAGGAACGAGGGCTGGAGAAGTTCACCGACAGATCGCCGTACTCTGCGGGCAGTTCCAGTGGTGGTGAGAGCAGCCGGGAGAGCTTCAATCCTTCCTCGGCCAGAAAGCGAGGATAGTGGAGGCGGTCGTTGAGGACGGTTTCCCGACTCTCCAGCAGTTCACCGGTTTCGGCATCAAGGGCGTAGAAGGCGGCGTAGGCGGTCTCTCCACGGTTGATGAACTCTCCCCAGAAGGCGTAGCGACAGTCCGCCTCTTTGGTCAGCTGCAGAGCCTCAGCCAGAGTAAAGGGATGATCGTAAATCAGATTAGCGGGGAGAGGCAAATCGGCAGCGGCGGCTTTCTGTAACTGCTGCAGCGACTGGTGTGGCTTGACGACAAAGCCTCGTGAATAAGCCTGCATCGTTCGCCGGAGATTGAGAGCCGCCACATGGCTCTGGAAGGGGTCCTCGTAGGTTACGCCAAAGGGCAGAGCCAGCAGCTTGATTCGTTTCTCGCGCCTGTCTTCACCCTCGGAACGCACCGCCTCGTACCACGCCAGATCGGTTCCCAGACTCAGGCGACGGGCGATCGCCAGCAGCTGGGCATCCAGTCGGGTGAACTCCTTCGCGTCACCCAGGATGCTGTACGGTCGCAGGGGATGCTCCGCCGGTAGCTCGTGCAGCCCATAGAGCCGCAGCAGGGTTCGCTGGAGGAGCGTTCCCTGTTCCTCGCCCAGCAAGACCATCCCGCCGAGGGGCTGACCATCCTGCGGCGACCAGGAGAAGATGACCGATTCCGCCTCAGCACCCTCAACCGGACGGATGAGCAGGTCGGCATCCAGCTCGTTCTCTGTGTAGCCGAAGAAGCTCTGATCTGCCAGATTTGGCAGCTTCGGCAGGGTCAGTCCTTCCTCCGCCAACCTCCGCTGTTCCGCGCTCAGGGTCGGGTCAAGGAAAACCTTTGGCGGCTGACTCCACTCCACCCGCCAGCGGGTATCTGCGGTGAAGAGCTGTAGACCAGCAACCTGACGGAAGAGGGGCAGCAGAAAGACCCGCTCTTCACCGAGGCGGGTCTCCGCCGGAATTAGCGGGATCAGCAGTCGCTCGCTGATAGAAACAGGCAGAGCCAGCGGGGCAAAGCGGTCGCCACCGTTGACCCGCAGCAGCCCGGTTCCGGTGAAGTCGAGCTTGAACTCGCCACTGGCATCGGTCTGCAGCTCCTCCGACCCCAGGGTCAGGATCGCGCCGGGAACCGGTCGTCCGGTGGCTGCGTCAATCACCTGTCCGACGATAAACTTCGCCGAAGCCGTGGTTGCCAACAGCAGCAGACAGAGCGGAATGAGCCTGATTGCTTTTGATTTCATCGAGGCGTAAGGCTAACACAAAAAAGTCTGCTGTTGTAGGGGCGACCGTCCACGGTCGCCCGACGGACCTGCGACCCGTTTGAACCTGCCAGACAGACAAATCTAAGGCGGTCTTCGACCACCTGCTAGCTACCCTCTCCCCTCTGGGGAGGGAACTCGTCCCACGGGGTTGGGGGTGAGGGGCTGAGCTTCGCGACCCATGATAATTTCACGGGTCGACCTAAAGGTTGGCCCCTATGTAACCCTCGCAAGGTGTGAAGACAGGTAAAGGTGATCTTTCCTAATATCCCTGCCCCGGTCTGACCTGATTCAACAGCTCCCGACCGCTCAGGTAACGCAGCAGGTTCTCCGAGAAGAGTGCCGTAACCCGGCTGTAGAGGTCGTCGGTCAGGCTGGCAACGTGAGGGGTCAGCAGCAGGTTCGGAGCCTCCCAGAGCGGTGAAGCCTCCGGCAGCGGTTCCTCAGTAAATACATCCAGAGCCGCCCCGCCCAGCTTTCCCGACGAAAGAGCCGC
>JAIOSI010000246.1 GCA_021107695.1 bacterium | reverse complement strand
CTGCGGTAGCCTCTGAGGAACGGCGCGTTGCCAGCTCAAAGGTTCTGGTTGCTCTGGGTAGCGATGCTATCGCTCCGATGGAAACGGCTCTGGCTGACTACGAGCGGGAGAGCTTCTACGCCGCCCTGCGGACCTTCGCCAATCCGCTGATTTCCCGCTCTGAGGAGATCGCCGCTGTTATTGAGGGCGATCCCGCCGACCCGGCGGAAGACTTCTCTGAAGACAAGCTGACTAGTGTCGCCCGCTTCCTCGGCAGAATCGCCGGTTTCGAGGCAACCCCGCGCCGCTATCTGGCACTGTCGCTAAAGACCCTCGATGTCAATCCGCAGAGCTATCTGGACACCCTCGCCGCCGATGAAAACACCAATCGGGCCCTGACCATCACCGAGGGCGTCTTTGGTGATATGAAGCTGGACGCCATCAACCAGCTCATCACCAAGCGCGAGAGCGAATCTCCCTCCCTGCGCATCATGGCGACCCACTACCTGGGCTACGTTGGTGTCAGCGAGGCGACGGATACCCTCGTTGAGATTATCAACGAACGCTCTGAGTACGCCGACCCCCAAGTCAAGCTGACCGCTGTACGGGCGTTGGGCAATATCGCCTCGTCAAAGGCTATCAGCACCCTCATCGCCTCTTTGCGGGTAACCGGGCTGCGCGACGAAGCCGCCAGTCAGATGGAGGCTATCGGCTCTCCGGCAACCAACGTGATGCTCTCCGACCTCAGCAGTACCGAGCCACGTGTACGCGCCGTGGCAATCTGGTTCTTCGGCAATACCCTCAACCCGGAGCTTCAGCAGGCGGCACTGCCAGCTCTGCTTGAGAACCTGACGGTAGAGTTCGCCGTCCTGCGGGACAACGCCGCCGTGGCTCTGGCTCACATGCCCGACCTCGCCTTTGCCGAGGTCGCTGCCCTGGCAGAGGACGAAAACCCTGACATCCGCAAGTCCGTTGCCGATTGTCTCGGTGAGATGCGCGTATCCCAGGCTCGCCCGTATCTTGAGGTACTCGCCGAGGACGAAAACAGCAAGGTCAAGGGTGCGGCTTACGAGGCTCTGAAGGCGTACGATGCCTACGGTCTGTAGGAATTAAACAGTGGTGTAGCCACAGGAAAATCCTTCGGGCGGGGCAACAGCTCCGCCCGATTGCGTGTGGTAGGTCGATACTTTCTCTCGACCTGTTACCTCCGTACTTGGCACAAACTAAGCCGGACTGCCCGTAGGCAGCTCCGCCCGATTGCGCATGATTGGTTAGCACCTATCTAAACCAGATAAGCAAAGCCCATCTGCCATGTTAGGCTTATATTGTTGACGCGTAAGTGTGTCCAGCTTCAAGCCGGTTGACAGGGGTGTGGTTGGTTTATAGAATGTTTTGTGTGTCTGAGAAACTTGTGCAATAGGAACCTTTATCTCGTGCGTCCGACCTGGCTGAAAACTGCACTGATTCTATAATCGCTGGTATCTGTTACGATTACAGAGTTACCAGCCGTCTGACGGTAGCCTCCTCGACGTGCGAAAGGTCGGGTTTGTCGAGTTACAAAAAGGTATCGTTGGGTTCGTCAGTTGCGGTTTTGGGCGTTCTCGGCGTGGGCGCGCTGTTCGTCGGACTTTTCGTCGGTCCGGGGCTTGGTGTCGGTGAGCTTGCCGAGCTATTTGCAGGCAACGGACTGCTCGCCGGGATTTTTCAGCTACGACTGGGCAGAACCCTGCTGGCTCTGTTGGTGGGGGCCGCCCTGGGACTCGCCGGAGCCGCCCTTCAGGGGCTTACCCGCAATCCACTGGCTGATCCCTTCCTGACCGGAGTCTCAGCGGGAGCTGGGGTCGGAGTAGCGGTGGCTGCTCTGGTGGGAATCGGCTCGGCAACGACCCTGGGGTATCTGGGCAGGCAGGGGCTGGCGTTTCTATCTGGTGTGGGAGCCGCTCTGCTGGTCTGGCGATTATCCGGCGGTGGACGCTTTGGGCGGAACGGCTTGATCGTCGCCGGTGTGGTGGTCAATGCCACGCTCTCCGGGCTGATTCTGGTGATCCTCTCCTGGCTACCTATCTTTAGTCAGGGGGCGGTGCTGGGCTGGCTCTGGGGCGACCTCTCAACGCCGTACATCCGCTGGTGGCCGATGTTGACGGCGGCGGTGCTGACCGTTGGCGGGGGAGTTTACCTCTTCTGGCGCGCGCCCGCGCTGGACGCTCTCGCCCTCGGTGAGGAACAGGCGCACTCGCTGGGGATCGACCTGCGGCGAGGGCGACGAGGGATTCTGCTGGCTGCTGCCTTGTTGACCGCCTCCGCTACCGCTCTGGGAGGGATTATCCCCTTCGTCGGGCTGGTGGCTCCGCACTTGGTAAGGGTTAGGGCTGGAGCCGGGCATCGCCGACTGTTGCCGCTGACCGCGCTAACCGGAGCGGTGCTGGTTCTGGTGGCGGATAATGTGGTTCGCCTCGCGGTGAACTATTTAAGCCTGCCCAGCCTGCCCCTCGGAGCAGCACTGGCACTCCTCGGTGGTCCATACTTCTTCGCCGTCTATCGCAAAATGGGTAAGAAACAACTCCTTTAGTGCTTTTGATGACATTTGTTTACAGCTTACAAAACGGTTCTCGGTCCGAAACGGAGGAACCCCGTGAGTGCAGACCTCTATGACATTTGCTTGAAAATCCTAAAGGACATCGGCGAGGAGGGAAACTTTATTCTGGTTTCCCTGATTGATGGCGATGGAATAACCATCTGCAACTGGGGTGATGAGTCTCACGTCGATCTGCTCTATCACATCTCGGTACAGCTCGAACGCCCGATTCGCGCGCTTCGCGAGGCCTCCGACGGTACCGCTCTTGACGAGCTGATCTGCTCCGACGTTAACAAGATGAGCTACATCTTCCGCTATTTTATTGTTAAGGACGAGCAGTACGTGCTGGCGACGGTGCTGCATCGCAACCAGCCCTACCGTCGCGCCACCTCAAGGGCGATTAAAAAGCTAACCAGCTTCCTCAGCTTTAATTTTTAACCGAGACCTTTGAGTAACAAGCCAGAAGGTTTATCTGAACAAGGTGTCTTTTGAAGAACACAGCCTGAAGCTGCTGGACTTCCCGGAGATTCTGCGGGAGCTTGCAGGGAACACCCGTACCTGGGCTGGTAAACAGGTCGCCCTTTCCCTGCGCCCCCTGAGGACGATTGAGGCAGCACGATGTTCTCTGGCTCTGGCGGGGGAATCGGCGCGAATGCTCCGGGAGATGTCGCCACTGCCCATCGGCGCGCTGGAGGACCTGCGCCCGGCTCTCAAAGGATTATCCCAGGAGGGGATACCGCCGCGTCTGGGGGACATCGGGCAGCTCTACTACCTCCTCGTCGTTACGGCGGGGCTTTTTTCCCGTCGCCCGCCACCGGAGGAGTACCCAAAGCTAAGCGAGAAGCTCGGTCGCCTTCGTCCGTTAAAGGAACTGCGGAATGCCCTGGAACGGGTCTTCGATAGTGAAGGCAACCTGCGAGACGATGCCAGCTCAGAGCTGCGAAAGATTCGCCGCAGCAGAGAACGGCTGCGCTCCCGGCTGATTGGTCGGCTGGAGAAGCTGGGACTCTCGGCGAATGCCCACAGCTCGGTCAGCGAGCAGCCAGTAACTCAGCGTCAGGGACGCTACGTCATTCCGATTCTCAGGGAGCTTCAGAGCCGGGTTCCCGGAATCGTCCACGACCAGAGCCGCTCCGGGGCGACGGTCTATCTGGAACCCCTTGAGGTTGTTGGTGATAACAACGAGCTGACCTCGCTGGATTATGCAGAGAACGAGGAGATCGCCCGGATCATCGCCGAGCTTGGCGAGAAGCTGGCGGCGGAGCAAACTGCATTAAATCATAACTATCAGCTCATCACGGAGATCGATTTAATTCAGGCGAGCGGACGACTGGCGAATCGCCTGGACGCTACAGTCCCGCTGTTGACAGTGGATGGCGCAACCTCGCTGCTTCAGGCTCGACATCCCATCCTGCTGCTCAACCACAGTCGGGATAAGATCGTCCCCAGCGACCTTGCCCTTGGTGGCAAGTACGATGTGCTGCTGATTACCGGACCGAACGCTGGTGGTAAGACCGTCTCGCTAAAAACGATGGGGCTGCTGACGGCGATGGCGCAGTCCGGGTTGCCGATTCCCGCCGGGGCGGACTCCACGCTGGGCTGGCGCGATGATGTTCTCGCTGACATCGGCGATGAGCAGTCCGTTGCTGGCGACCTT
>JAIOSI010000039.1 GCA_021107695.1 bacterium | reverse complement strand
TGAACTAAAGATAACACTGTCTACAGTGGTTACTACGATGTCAATCGTAGAACTATTGTTGAGCTGGATTGCTCCAGTAACAATTCTGTTTGACAAGGCAAACCTTTAACCTCATGAACGTATTCCATGAGCGGGTTGATAGTACCGTGTTTGATGATAAATGTCAACCCTTAATCACATTCAACTATCTGTAGAAACAACCCGCTGCCTGGCTTGACTTCACAAGCCGGAACATGCTTAAATCAGCCGGACTGAGGATTGTTTACCACCCTGCCTACACGGACGGTTTACTATGGATTTTGCCCGCCTGACCTTTGAACAGCCGATTATCAAGCTCCAGGAGCGCATCGCCGAACTGCGGAAGCTCAACGCCGAGGGCGAGATTGACTTCAGCAGCGAGGTCGAAACCCTGTCGGTGAAGCTCGAACAGATGAAGGAGCAGATCTACTCGAACCTCTCAATCTGGGAGCGGGTGCAGGTGGCTCGTCATCCCCGGCGACCTTACACACAGGACTATATAAATAAGATTATCGACGACTGGACGGAGCTGCACGGCGACCGTCTCTTCTCCGACGATCAGGCGATCATCACTGGACTGGGGTTCCTCGACGGTCGTCGGGTGGCGGTGATTGGGCATCAGAAGGGTCGCTCGACGAAGGAAAAGCTGCGGCACAACTTCGGCTCGCCAAGACCAGAGGGCTTCCGCAAGGCTCTGCGGGTGATGGAGCTTGCCGAACGATTCAAGCTGCCGATCATCAGCTTCCTCGACACAGCGGGAGCCTATCCGGGCATCGGCTCGGAAGAGCGCGGCGTAGCCGAGGCAATCGCCCGTAACATCCGCGACATGTTCACGCTGACGGTGCCGATTATTGTCATCGTCATCGGCGAGGGTGGCTCCGGCGGTGCTTTGGGAATCGGCGTTGGCGACCGGGTCTATATGCTACAGAACGGCTACTACTCGGTAATCAGCCCGGAGGGCTGCGCGGCTATCCTCTGGCGTGATGGCGCAAAAGCGCAAATGGCAGCCGAGGCCCTGAAGGTCTCCGGCAATCATCTGATTGAGCTTGGCATCGTTGACAGGTTCCTGCCCGAACCCCTCGGCGGCGCGCACAACGGTCTGGACGAAACCGCGCTGATCATCAAGGAAACGCTGGTTACCGACCTGGCGGAGCTTTCCAAACTGCCGACCGACGAACTCCTCGACCTGCGCTACAAGAAGTTCCGGGCGATGGGACGCTTCACCGAAAAGCCAGCTTAAAGCTGGACATAGATTCGCCGCTGACCAACTTAGAACAAGTTGCCTCAATCTCCACGTTTTATCGCTCGTTCCACTCGCTCAGTTATCTCAATTACAACAAGGGGTAGCGTAGAGTGTGGGTAACGGAGTTGAACAAAATTTTAAGACAAGAGAAAACTACAGTCATTCAAAAGGGTTCCAGCCAATGACGAACAAGCCCAAGCACCGCAACAAGGTTCATCTGGGACACTTCTTCTGGCCCACCTCCTGGGTGCTTATTGCCAACGTCTTGGCTGTGATACTTAACATCGCTCTGATGAAAACCACTCCCCTGCGTGGTGCCACCGAAGTTGTTACCAATGCCATAGCCAGCCATCACGATCTCCTCAATACCCTAAGTGGCATTTACAGCATTTCCGCCTTCCCTTTGGTCATTGGGCTGATGCTCTGGTATCAGTGGCCGGTGATCCGAGCCATCGGCAGGCTGCGCCGTGGCGAGGGTAGTCCCGACAGTAAAGCCCGGCAGCGCCTGCTACATTTTCCTACCACCGCCGCTATCCTCTCCGCCATCGAATGGCTCTTCCCCCTGCTGTTGTTCACCCTGGTAATTCCAAGTTTCAGCGAAGGGCATCTGGTCTTCTTCTTCCAACGGGCAATGATGCTGGTCTTCGTCGGGCTGCTAGCTTCCTCGGTGGCCTACTACGGCTCCTCCTGGGCTTTGCGTCGGCTGATAGAATGCTTCTTTCCAGAGGGTCAACTCGCTGAAAAGAGCGGTCTTAAGCCCGTGAGTACACGCTTCCGACTCTACTTCTTCTACATCGTCGCCGGAGTTCTGCCGCTGATCACGATGTGGCTTTTCTTCTACTCCTACGAACCTGGCAACGAGTTGCTGCTACCCATGGGGATCATCGCCGGAATGGCCCTGCTGCTGGGCTGCTGGGCTGCTAACTCGCTGTTCATCAGGCTAACCCGCCAGTTGAAACAAGCCTCTGAAGTCGCTACCGCCGTCAGGAACGGTAACCTTGAGGGTTGGATCACCGTCACCAGTCGTGACGAAACCGGCCGCCTGGGCGATGGTATCAATAAGATGATCGCCGGTTTGCTTGAACGCGAACAAATGCGTGAGGTCTTTGGCCACTACGTCTCACCGGAAGTCCGCGACCATCTATTAGCCGAACCACCCCAGCTCGGTGGCGAGCTGCGCGAGGTAACCGTTCTCTTCGCTGACATCCGCGACTTCACTGTACTCAGCGGCAAACTCACCCCCCAGCGTCTGGTCGGTCTGCTCAACCGCTACTTCACCACCGCCGTTGCCGTCATTGACAACCATCGGGGCTACGTAAACAAGTTCATTGGCGACGCTGTGATGGCCGTTTTCGGTGCCCCACTCGACGACCCCAGGCACACCGTTCACGCTCTGGATTGTGCCCAGGAGATGGTTGCTCGTATCGAAACTCTCAACAACACTGGCGAAATGGAGGTGAAATTCCGTGTTGGTATCGGTCTGCACACTGGCGAGGTCATTGCCGGCAACATCGGTGCTCCCAACCGATTCGAGTACACCGTCATTGGTGAACCAGTCAATGTAGCCAGTCGCATCCAGAGCCTCTCCGCCATACTAAATCGCACCGTTCTGATCTCAAAGGCGGTCAATGATGTCTGCGGAAAAAAACTTGAGTATGTTGGTGAACACGAGTTAAAGGGTCTGGAGAAATTGCAGAGGCTCTACGCCATCTAAGACTTACTCATCGGAAGGTAGATGTTACCCCACATCAACAGACCATTGCCCAATGTGGAACTTCAAACTGCTGCCACCGCCCCACTATCAGCCTATTTAGTTGGTGAATTAAAGTCACAATAGTCTCCCAAAAGGCCTCCATGAAGAATACTGCCCTCGTCCTCTCGCTTTTCTTACTCCCCACGCTGCTGCTGGCTGCCGGTGGGTACGACCCACTGGACGAGCTGTCTCCGCCTCAGGACGCGCGGGGTTATGTCTTCGGCGCGGCGTTGACGGCGGTTCCGGGGAACTCCAGCTACTATCCCGGTGGCGGAGGGCTGCTGGCAACCTACACCACGGGCAGCCGGGCGACCGCCTCCTACGCCATGCCGACCACGGCAGAGACGCCGATGAACCGCCAGTCCATCGGCGTTACCTACCCGATTACCGGGCTGGTGCGACTGGGGACGGTGAGCCTCGACCTGCGGCGCAGCGATTCCGGCTTGATCGACGGCTACGACGAGTATGGAACTCCCGACGGCTCTACCTGGCGAGACAGCAGCACCGCGCTGGTTCTCGGCTGGTCTATCGGGCTGGGGACGAAGGTCATCCTCCCGGACAACGGAGGTGTCAGCCTGGAGGAGGAGCATCAAGCCGCTCTCGATACACCAGAGGGCGACGATACTAACGGCGACGGTGAAATCGAAGAATACATTGAAGAATACGAAGAAGCCAGCGACTGGGTCATCGAAGTGCCGGAGTATCGCCCGACCTACTACCTCGGTCTGGGTATAAAGATTTACTCCTGCAATCTCGGTGAAGCGGGGGATCAGGGCTTCGGACTGGATCTGGGGTTAGCCGTTCCGCTGATCTGGGAGACCCTTTACCTGGCAGCAGGAATCGAGAACCTCTTCCAGCCGAACATTCAGCTTTACGACGTTCGCAGCCTGGGGCAGCGGCGAATCCACGGCGGAGTGAGCTTCCTTGCCGGAGGAATGACCATTGCCGCCGGGGTTATCGCCGACTTCCACGGCAATCTGGACTACTCCGGTGCGGTGGAGTACGGTATTGGAGAAATCGTCGCCCTGCGTGTGGGCTATCACGGCGATCTTAGCGAACGGAGCGAGATTCGCACCGGACTGGGTCTCTACCTGGGTAAGCTGTCCCTCGACCTGGCAGCAGGCTTCCTGGAAGCCGGGCTGGGACAATCCATGCAGGCAACCCTGGGCTACACTTTCTAATCTGCTATAACGCACCGCGTTGCCGTAGGGGCGAACCTTGTGTTCGCCCTTTATTAATTTCTGCCGTTTCCTCCGCTCTCTCCCCAGACGATAGCGACCAACGGGAGCGATAGATATCTCAAGGTGTTCTGAGCGAAGCCCAGTCTTGTGATCCAACGCACCGCGTTGCCGCAGGGGTACGGCATGCCGTGTTCCCGTTGTATAACAAAAGGGCGAAGACAAGCTTCGCCCTTACGTATATGCTAATAATACAACGCCGCTTACAGATACAGGTTCACCCCAAAGACGATGTTCATCAGATGGAGGGTCTGGTTCTCATAGTAGTAATAACGCAGGTCATCGGTGGTGTTGCGCCGGGGAACCGGATAGTCGAAGAGAACACCGTAGCCCAGTTCCAGTTCCAGGCTCATCGAAGCCTCGGTAAAGAACTCGCCACCGATGGTGAAGTTGGCTCCGAAGACCGCCTCAACATCAGGGTCGAGCTGGTCGGAAAGCTCCTCGAAGAAACCGTCCTCGTCGGTGTCGATTCCTGTATAAACCGCCGGAGCATAGTAGCTACCGCCGATCTGAACGAAGGGATCAAAGCGGGCGCGGGGAGTCAGGTTCCAGCGCACGCCCATCGAGGCGTTCCAGAAGTCAAAGCCCGGCTTGCCCCGGTCCGGATAGGCGGAGTTAAAGTAGTCATCATTCTGCGTGTTGAAGATGTACTCGCCACGCAGGAAGATTGACCATGCCTCGGAAAGCCCGAAGCCTATGTTTGCTCCCAGCAGTCCCTCGCTGGTCATGGCTTCGTAATACTCGCCGAAGGGGATCCAGAAGCCAGCTCGCGCGCCAAAGCTGAAGAGACCGGTTTTATCGATGGCAACCGCCGGTGAAAGCAGTGCCAGTACGAGCAACAATCCAAGAGTCTTACGCAACGTTTACCCCTGTCGTTCGGTTCTATGCAATTGTACGCAATCGGCACAGTCACAGTACGCTGTGGACGAAGAAAAGGTTCTGTTACAGATACAGCCCCACGCCGAGACTAATGTCGAAGAGAATTGCTGTCTCCTCTACCGTGTCGAAGGCAAAGGTAAAGGTGCCATCCTGATAGATCGGAGTTGCCACCTCGGCATCGAAGATAAAGTCCCCTGCCACGGTCAGCTCCAGAGCCAGCAGCTCGCAGAGGAAGTAGCTGCCTCCCAGAGACAGTCCGGCACCCCAGCCCTGGCTGTCCTTGCTGATTCCGGCGATTACGCCGTCGGGAATGTAATCACCGTCGCTGTCGGTGGGAACCCCGGTACTCCAGAGGTAGTAGCCACCGCTCAGGCTGGTGTTGAGGAAGAAACCCTCGCCCAATCCAAAGTTGAAGCGAACTCCACCTGCCAGCTTCCAGAGAGAAAAGTTGTCATCATCGTCGAAGAAGTCATCGCCCCAGTGGTCTTCGTTGAAGTCGCCGCCGGTGTAACCGCCGCTGGCGATAACGGCAAGCCAGTCGGTAAGTCCATAGCCGGTCCACAGCTCGACTCCAATAGAGGGCGCGTAGGCATCGCCGAACTCCCCGCTGGCGAAGGTGTAATTGCCGGAGACTCCCAGCGAGACCACGCCCGCAACCGGAGCAGCAAAGCTGGCGAAGACAAGCAGCAGTACAAAGACGACGACGTTTCTCATAGCAATCTTCCCTTTTGTGTGTAGAGAACACCGGAAGGTTATTACAGATTGGGGTGCATGTAAAGTGGTTATCCAGGGCGCGGGGTGGATGAGCGGCATAGTCGTGTATGCAAAAGGGCGCAGCGTGCTGCGCCCTTACTGTTGAATCCACCTCTATCTGCGACTATTCGCCCAGCTCTGGTGACCAGTCGCCCGCCTTGCCAGAGAGGTACTCGTCGATGGCACGGGCTGCGATCTTACCCGCTCCCATCGCCTCGATAACCGTGGCGGCACCGATGACAATGTCTCCGCCAGCGAAAACACCCTTCAGGCTGGTGCGTCCCTTATCGTCGGCGAGGATGTTACCCCACTTGTTGACCTTGAGTCCGGGGGTAGCGTCGATGAAGAGGGGGTTGGCTCCGTTGCCGATGGCGATGACCACGCCGTCAACTTCGAGGACAAACTCCGAGCCTTCGATAGGAACCGGACGACGACGACCGGAGGCATCCGGCTCGCCAAGCTCCATACGGATACAGCGCATTCCGCTGACCCAGCCCTCACCGTCGTCCAGAATCTCCAGAGGGTTCTGGAGCAGGAGGAACTCGATTCCCTCCTCCTGGGCGTGGTGAATCTCTTCGTTGCGGGCAGGCATCTGCTCCAGCGCGCGTCGATAGACGATGTAAACATGCTCCGAGCCGAGGCGCATCGCCGTGCGGGCGGAGTCCATCGCCACGTTACCACCACCGACAACGGCGGTCTTGCTGCCGACCCAGGTCGGGGTATCGTAGTTCTTCGGATCGTAGGCTTTCATCAGGTTGGCACGGGTAAGGAACTCGTTGGCGGAATAGACCCCGTTCAGCCCCTCGCCCTTGAGGTTCATGAACCAGGGCAGCCCGGCACCGGTGGCGACGAAGAAAGCCTCGAAGCCCTGCTCTCGCATCTCTTCGATGGTCAGCACGTTACCGACCACCATGTTGTACTCGAACTTTACGCCCATCCGTGCCAGATAGTCCGTCTTGCGGGAGACGATATCCTTAGGCAGGCGGACCTCTGGAATCCCGTAGAGCAGCACACCACCGGAATCGTGGAACGCCTCGAAGACGGTAACGTCGTAACCCATAGCGACGAGGTCGCCACCGCAGGTCATTCCTCCAGGACCGGCACCGATAACTGCGACCTTCTTGCCGTTTGAAGGCGCAATCTCCGGCAGGTCGGCTTCGCCCTGCTCCGCTTCCCAGTCGGCGGCAAAGCGTTCCAGACGACCGATTGCTACCGGCTCGCCCTTGATTCCCCTGATGCAGAACTTCTCGCACTGCTCTTCCTGAGGACAGACCCGACCACAGACCGCTGGCAGGGCGTTGGTGCGCTTGATGACGTTGATGCCCTCACGGAAGTCGCCCTGCTGAATCGCGGCGATGAAACCGGGGATGTCGATCTCTACGGGGCAACCAGCGACACAGGGCTGGTTCTTGCACTGAGTGCAACGCCACGCCTCTTCGATTGCCATTTCGGCGGTGTAGCCGTAGGGAACCTCTTTGAAGTTATGGGCGCGAATCTTCGCCTTTTGCTCTGGCATGGGGGTTTTTTCTTTTTGCTTGATACCAGCCAGCTTGCGGGCTTTATCGTCCATTATTTCCCCTCCTTTGCCAGGTAACGCTCCATAGAGGTTTTCTCCTCGGCGACGTAACGGGTCTGGCGAGACATCATCTCTGCAAAGTCAATCTCTTCACCGCGCATCTCCGGACCGTCAATGCAGGCGAACTTGACCTTGCCGCCCACAGAAACCCGGCAGGAGCCGCACATCCCCGTGCCATCCACCATGATGGTGTTTAGGCTGACGTAGCAGGGAACGCCGTAGGGTTTCACCAGGTCGCGGACGACCTTCATCATGATCGGCGGACCGATGGCGAGGACGAAGTCGTAGTTGGTGGACTCGTCGAGCTTCTGCTTGAGAATCTCGGTAACGAAGCCTTTATGACCATAGCTGCCGTCATCGGTGCAGATATTCAGCTCACTGGAGGCTGCCTTCATCTCATCCTCGAGAATCAGCAGGTCTTTGCTCCGCGCGCCGATGATGCTGATGATCTCGTCGCCGTCTGCCTGGAACTCACGCACCTTGGGCAGCAGCGGAGCGATACCGATTCCGCCGCCGACACCGATGATCCGACCATGCTTGCCGCCGGTCATCTTGTGATACTTGCCCAATGGTCCGATGAAGTCGAGGACACTGTCGCCCTCGTTCATATCGCCAAGCTGGCGGGTGGATTTTCCGACTTCCTGGAAGATGATCCGGACGGTTCCCTTTTCGGGATCGTGATCCACCATGGTCAGCGGAATCCGCTCGCCGGACTCATCTACACGGAACATGATGAACTGCCCCGGCTTGATTTTCCGCGCCACCAAAGGCGCGAGAATATCCATCTGCTTGATGTCGTGCCGGAGTACGACCTTTTTGACTATCTTGAACAAGCTTAGACCCCCGGAGTTATGAGTAACAGGGATACGACGCAAACACGTCTGCTGATTTTCAAATCAGGGAGCGAAGTTTAACATCAAAGGCGTGATAAATCACGCCTAGTGTCAATCGTCAAAAATGATCTTTATTTCGCGGTTGGTCGCCTCTTCGGAGTCGCTGCCGTGGACGGTGTTGCGGCGGATGGTCTCGCCGTACTGGAAGCGGATGGTTCCCTGCACCGCCTCGTTGGGGTCGGTGGCTCCGAGGACCCGACGGGCGCGCTTGATTGCGCCGACTCCCTCCAGCACCAGGGCGACGATGGGGCCGCTGACCACGTACTCGAGGATCTCCTCGTAGAAGTACGCGTCTTTGTGCTGGGCGTAGAAAAGCTCCGCCTTCTCGCGGGTCATCTGGAGCATCTTCAGCCGGGTGATTTTGAGTCCGGTGTTCTCGAAGGCGGTCAGGCAAACCCCGACCAGATTCCGGGCGACACCGTCGGGCTTAATCAATACAAGGGTCTTGTGCAAAGTGATGTCCTATCGGAGGTTGGGGGGTTAGCCAAAAGATCGCAACTATCTACTCCTGAGTACATACCATACAATGGGATGTAGAATACAGGCGATAGCATCCTCAATATCCTCACACGTTACAGATGATTTTTCTTGTCCATCTGCATCCCTGCGTAAAGAGGAGCTAACAATGCAAGGCAGGGTACCACTCATTCGAAAAAGTGGAATTTCTTCATGTCCTTCTCCTGTTACATTGAAAGAATGGTATCCACTACCAAACGGTACAATATTGACTTTCAAATTAGGCATTATCGTCTCTAACTGCGCTTTTAAATCCTCCATTAGCACTTCTATCTTTACTGAGTTAGAAGTAGTGTTATTTAGATATTTCTGGATAAGAGCATCCACTGAATTAAACAAATCTCCCCACAGGTTTCCGTTACCCATCACAAACCACCTTTTTTAGCAGTAGATGACCACAGTTGCTCAGGAGCAAAACAGGCAAGCTAATAGTTGTGTGCAATTTTATTTTCTCGGCGGCAGACGGACTGTGTCCGTCTAATGGGCGACCGTGGACGGGTCGCCCCTACGGGTATTCTGTGAACCTTGTCGTTCCGCAAGGGGCTGAAGCCCCTTGTCTAAGGCGTATCCATACGAGGTGTTGAGACAAGGGGTTTTAACCCCTTGGTTGCCTAGAATTCTTCTTCGTTCTCTCGGAGTTTTAGCTCTTTCTCTGCGGCGGCGTAGCCCGCCTCCAGCGCCTTCACATTGAGCTTGTGGAACTTCTGCGGGAAGACCTGCTTGATGGTCTTGATAACCGCATCCTTGCTGGCTGTGTCGCTGACCGCCAGCAGATAGCCCAGTGCCATGATGTTGGCGACGACGGGGTTGCCCAGCTCGTCGCGGCAATGGTAGGTAAAGGGGAAGAGGAAGGCGTCGTCCCGGGGCGGCTCGTCGATGTAGCTGGAGTCGCCGATCAGGATACCCTCGTCCTTGAGATCGGGAATGTACTTGTCGCAGGAGAGCTGGTTGAGGGCGACGAGAACGTCGATTCGGCTTGGCTTGATGTTATTGATGGGGTCTTCGGAGATGCAGACCTCGCTCTTCGC
>JAIOSI010000120.1 GCA_021107695.1 bacterium | reverse complement strand
TTTCGTCGAGCTCCAGACGATCGACATGGAAGACATCGTCCAGCTCCATCCAGGAGATGTCCACGGTAATCTGGTCGGGCAGATCCAGCGGCAGGCAACTAATCTCCAGCTCGCGGAGATGATGCTCAACCATGCCACCCTCTTTAATGCCGGGAGCCGAGCCGATGATTTCAATCGGGATGTGGGTCTGAATCGGTTTGTCCATCGAGATGCGATAGAAGTCCAGATGAACCGCATCCTCGCTGATCGGATCCTGGTCAATCATCTTGATGATTGTTGGATAGGACTCTTTACCGATCTTCAAATCGATAATGAAGTTATGCGCCTCGTGGGGCTTAACCACATGCTTGAGGACAAAGTCGTCAATCGTAATCGGTATGGCACCGTCAAGTTCATTGCCATAAAGTACGGCTGGGACCTGACCCGTACGACGAAGTTTGCGTGCCGCACCCTTGCCGTCCGGCTGACGCTTTACTGCTTTCAGGGTTACCCGTTTCATTGCTCTATTCCTTGCTCTGCAATCCTCACTCTGGAGCAGTACTTGCTCCAGAGATTGGGTTGGTGTGTCAAAGGGGCATCAAAAGACTAAGGGGACGCATTCTATCACAGCGACTGGCAAGAGGCAAGGCAAACCTCACCCCCTCATCCTGACGGTTGACCTGCCCCGCATTTTGCGATAATATCCCCTCTCGCTACGGGCCCATAGCTCAGTTGGTTAGAGCCACCGGCTCATAACCGGTCGGTCCCAGGTTCGAGTCCTGGTGGGCCCACCATCAGCTTAAAGCTGGACATAGACTCGCGGCTAACAGGTAACAACAAACAGCGATTACTCCCGCGTTTAGTATTAGCTAAGATGGAGTGGTCAATTGCGGCTTCTCCTTCCCCCCTCTGGGGAGGAACTCGTTCACAGGCAGGGGTGAGGGGCAGAATCACATAGGGCGGACACATAGGTCCGCCCCTACCAGCGTATTTTTAACATTCTCAAGATTTTCTGGGCAAAGCCCAGCTCTGTGGTGCAGCGCACCGCGCTGCCCTCCAAGCACCTTGTAACCCTTCTTTCTCCAATGTACAATCCCCGCTGGTTCCTGGAGACGAACCACCTCTCCAAGCCATGACAGGTCAAAGGGCGATTAGCTCAGCTGGTTAGAGCGCTGCTTTCACAGAGCAGAAGTCACTGGTTCGAATCCAGTATCGCCCACCACCAAGGGGCTACTTAACACCCTGTGTAAGCATAGGTTATGCTCCATTTTCGCGGCTAATGGTTTTGGTAAAATAGCGGCTATTCCCGCAGCTTACCGCTCCCGTTGGTCGCTTTTTTGTACCCAGATCGCCCCTGAACATTCTCAAGGTTCTGTTGAGGGGCAGAACTACTAAAGGGCGGACACATATGTCCGCCCCTACCAGCGTGTTTTGAACATTTTTCAGGTGAAGCCAAGCTATGTGGTGCAGCGCACTGCGCTGCAGAACTCAATTATAGTTTAGGCGTATCTGTAGGGGCGAAGCGATTCCATCATGGATTGTCTTCGCCCTTTTGTTATAGCCCCTCACTTCAGATCCTTCCCCAGCGGGGAGAGGGATATTTCTATACGATCGCAAACCTGTGGGGGCATGGCGTGCCGTACCCTCACTTTGTACCTGATAGCGTATCAACAAAAGGGCGCAGCACGCTGCACCCCTGCACGACTGACGTTCTCAAGATGTTTTATAGGGGCAACCTCGATGGTTGCCCCTTGGCTTGTTCCTTAGGGAGCGTAGATTGTCTTAATTTCCCCCCAGGTGGTTTCAGTAATTGCCCAGTCATACTCGTGGATTGTCATCATCCGGGTCTGTTCTGCCCACTTCTCTAAGCTCAGGGTGGTCTCTGTTGCCTTCACCGACCAGTACCAGTCGCCCTCATTGCCAGTACCAAAGACATGTACCAAAGAGGTGTTGGTTCCCGCATTGAGTATCAGCGGGTCGGTTAACTCTGAATTATCTGCCAGATAGACCTCATAGGTAACAACCCCAACTCCTGAATACGCAGAGGCTTCCCAGCTTAGGTTGATGTTATCGCCGACGCGACCATGAAAATTATCTTCGGGAGTTAGAAGGTTGAAGCTGTTCAGCTGGCTGTCGATAAAGGTTGCATCAGTGAAGCGGATAGCCAGTCCATTGGAGATAATTCCCTGGTTGAAGGAATATAGAGCGGCTTCAGTTCCTCCGAGATTCTCCAGCCCTACTGTAGCCGAGGCTCCGTTATCCCGCCAGGAGTCCCCGATCACGTCGCGATAGCGGAACTCAATGGTGTTGTTTACGTCGTCCACGTTGATCTCTGAAATTACGACCTGGAACTCCAGAGAATCAACCGGAGAGCCGTAGAAGTACCAGGGAGAGAAGCTGATAATCCAGCGACGGTTCGGTGCAGCACCGTCAACATCCAGCGAGATGTCCCCGGAAGAACCACCGAGCAGATCGTCCCAGAGTGGAGCAATTACGGCGTTGGGAGCACCACCGTTAGGCAGGTTCTGGTTGATCGGCTCGTTCATGTTGGTTTCCACAAAACCGAGGATGCCATTGGAGCCGATGTAAAAGCTTGCTCCGGCGGCGAAGTCAACATCACAGAAGCGAATATCGAAGGGCAAAGTAGTAGTCCAGTAGGTGTCGTTGTCTTGCCAACTCTGCCCATTTTGCGGTGAAAACCACTCGTAAGTTGGTGCCCAGTCGGAGCGTTCGCCGCGATCCCAGAAGTAATACCCAGCACCGTCGCCAGCATGAGCCGGAATATAACCGCCCAGAGCCGACCAGGTTCCTGCTACAACGAGCAGGAGCAGGAAAATGGAAGTTTTTGATAACACGTTATTCCCCTTCTGTTGCGTAACGAAAACTGCGGAATTATAGCGACCGCACTAGCGTTACGAGTTTGGTCAAGGTACTCTCTTGCAGACCATCCCAAGAGCCATCCTCTTATTAGCATAAAAACTACAAGTCGTCAAGGGTAATGGGAAAATTATCAGGGAATCTTTGTCTATGCTTACCGTTTTTTCTATTCGGTCAGAGGGGTGGACTGGAGACCTCCAAATCAGTTATATTTAGACTAACGATGGTGGCGTAGTAAAAATGGGAAAAACCATGAGAATCTGCTGTCTGTCGGAGATGGGGCGAATCTGATGAACAAGCACAACAACGCTGAAGAACTTTTTAGCTTCCTTCCGGGGTTACGGGAGCTAATGCTGGCTGCCGGGGAACCTGGGCAGGTCGCTGGTTCTCTGTTAACCCTGATAGAGAACGCTGGCGGAGGAACACCACAAGCCGATATCCTGAAGCGGCTGTTCTCTCCCCAGGGTGGGGCTGCCTCGTTGGCTCTCACGGCTCTTCACTCTCTGGCAAAAGGAGAATCCGCTGGCATCTCGGCTGATTTTATTGAGGAACTGGGAACGCTCTTTGGTAAGCTGAACGGGACAACCGAATCACCCGCTGCCGTCGACGAAGAAGAACTGAAGCGGCAGTGCGACTATGCCACGGAGCAGCTTGCCCGCTACCGTTCTGGTCTGGAGCGCGAAGTAACCCGCTTGCGACACAAGAATCGCGTTCGGATCGTCAACCTGCTCGGTGGAACGCCGAGTCGCTGGGACGACTGGTTCTGGCAAACGCGCAATCGGGTTTCCGACGCGGAGGTCCTCGCCGGGCTGATTGCTCTTCATGACGACGAAGCCACTGCCCTTGCCAAGGCTGAGGGAAGCTGGCAGATAACCCCGCACTACCTCTCGCTCCTGGACAACGATCCTTCCCGCGCCCATGACCGTGCCTTGCGCCACCGGGTTTTACCGATTCCGGCTCATCAGCACCGGGGAGAGCTTGAGTCGCTGACCGTGGTCGAGCAGACTGCGCCGTTCTCGGCGACCCTCCGCCCCCATCCCGCGCTCCTCCAGACCGACCTCTACCGCTCACCAGATCCTCAATCCGAGGTTACGGATTCCGAGTTAAACAAGGCACTAGACTGGTTTGGTGAGAACCCTCACATTGAGGAAGCGATCATCGCTGGCGGCGACCTGCTCTGCCTGGAGGACAACAAGGTCAAGCAGGTGCTGTCCGGACTGGCGCGGCACAAGCACATTCGCCGGATCAGCCTGCGGACCGATTTTCTCCTCTCCCTGCCCCAGCGGTTCACCTCACTTTTGACCAAAGAGATGTCCCGCCGGGTCAAGCTCGGCGAGCTGGAGCTTTCGGTCATCACCGGGTTCGCTCACGCCTACGAGGTTACCCCGGACACGATCATTGTGGTGGAGCGGCTGCGCGAGGCAGGGGTCGCCGTCTTCAACGAGACTCCGTTAACGGTTGACAACTCCCGCCGCTTCGAGCTTGCCGCCCTGCGCCGAACGCTACGGCTGGTCGGAATCATCCCCCGCACGCTGTTGAACGTAAAGGACGAAACCGCCTCGCCGCTGTTCCGGGTTCCGCTGGCACGGCTGCAACAGGAGTTAGCCGAAGAGGCCGTTCTGATGCCGGGGCTGGATTATCTCGACACGCCGACGCTGGTTCTGAACGGGCGACGCTATCCTCTGCATACACCACCGGAGCTGATCGCCCTGCGCCCGGAGGATGGTCGGCGGGTCTATCGCCTTTCCGATGGAACGGAGTTCGCCGATGCCTCGCTTCCGGCGTACCTGCGGCAGCTGAAAGAGCAGGGTGAAGACCCCGCTGACTACAGGCTATAAAGGTACCCCCGGTTGCCCAGTTCACGGCGGGCATTTTAGCCGATGGGGCATGCCCACCCTACATTATAATCGTTGCCGAGTGGACAGGAGTTTCAGTTCTAACCTGTTATGGTAGATTACGTTGTAAGGACACGGCACGCCGTGTCCTTGTGGAATGGTGTTTGGTTGCCTGACTGGCGAGAAGGGGTGGTGAATGAAGGAACAGACACAACCCCACCGACAGGGGCGGATTCTCCTGCCCCTTCTCTTTCATCTGCACCAGCCGGTGGGGAACTTCCCCGGCACCTTCGAGTATGCCTTCCGGCGTAGCTATCAGCCGTTGCTCAACGCCCTCGATGAGAGCGGGCTGCCCTTCAACCTGCACATCTCTGGCGGTCTGCTCGACTGGCTGGTGGCAGAGCAGCCGAGCTACATTGAGCAGCTGCGCGGGTTGGTTGGCGAGGGGCGGCTGGAGCTCCTCGGCGGTGGTTACTACGAGCCGATCCTGACCATGCTGCCTCCGGACGACCGACAGCGTCAGCTTCTCCGCCTGGCAGACCGGGTTGAGGAGCTGTTTGGTGTTCGCCCCAGGGGAGCCTGGCTGGCGGAGCGGGTCTGGGAGCCGATTCTTGCCGGAGAGCTGCACCGGGCTGGCTATCGCTACACCCTGCTGGATGAAGCTCACTTTAGGGGATTGGTTACCGAGGAGAGCGGAAAGGGAAAAATCTTTGCCACCGAGGATGGCGGGCTGCCCCTGGCAATCTTCCCCATTGACGAGGAGCTGCGTTACCTGATTCCGTGGAAAGAGCCAGAAGAGACACTGGCGTACCTAAGCCAGCAACGTCCTCAACATGATGAAACAAGTGTGGTTACGGTAATGAACGACGGCGAGAAGCTGGGGCTGTGGCCGGGAACCCACGAGGTCTGTTACGAAGAGGGTTGGGCGCGGCGGTTCCTGACTCTGCTCCGGCAGACCGACTGGCTGAGGCCGCTACTGCTCAGTGAGGCTCTGGCGACAGCTCCACCGACTGGGAGCATCTATCTGCCGACTGGCTCTTACGATAAGATGGGGCTTTGGGCGTTGCCCACAGAGTCCCGCAAGAAACAGGAGCAGACCGAGAATCCTCAAAGCACGCGGGGAACCCTCTGGCGCAATTTTCTGATAAAGTATCCGGCTGCATTCCGGCTGCATCGGCTCTATCTCTATGTGCATGATCGACTTAACGTCGCCACGAAGCTCTCGAAAGCCGAGCGGGAAAGCCTTCACGATAAGCTGGATCAGGCAGCCGTCAATGACGGCTACTGGCACGGTCTCTTCGGCGGAGTCTATTATCACTTCCTCCGCCACCACTGCTACGCCCGGCTGGCTGAGGTGCTGGCGCGTCTGGACGAGGGAATAGAGCCGCAGACTATCCGACTGGACTACGAGCGACTGGGGCGAGGGAGCAATCTGCTGATTGACCGCCGCCAGACCGTGGTTCTTGACCACCGTGGCGAGGTGCTGGACTGGCTGGCAAAGGAACCCGCTCTGGGGCTGGCGGGAGGCTTCACCCGAATTGCCGAGGCGTACCACCAGCCTGTTGAAGAGAACTTCACCGTTGATAGCGGACGGCGGGGTTTTCTCCGCCTGCTGTTCCTGACCGACGGAGCAACGGTGGAAGATTTTTTGGCTGATCAATTTATAATCGACCAGTCATCGGCGATTCAATCCAAGTTTGAAGAGGTGAAGGAGGAAAGCCTCCTCTGGCGTAGCACGATTTCCCTGAACGGTAGCACAATGGAGCTGAAAAAACGGTACGAGCTGCTTAATGATCGCTGGCAGCTTCTACTTACCCTTAATAATCAGGGCGAGGCTCCGGTCAGGCTGACCTCGCTGCTGGACTGCTCACCCTCACCACCCAGCGGTCCCGTTGACCTCCGTCTGCGGTTACGCACCGGCGTAACCGATATCTCACTGGCTCTTCAGGATTCTCTTCAAGGTAAGCAAACCGCTGTCTCCCGCTGGAGCTTGACCGATGAACGCCTAGGCGTGGAGATATTCGCCGAGACCACGCCAGACCTCGATCTGCACTGGGCGGCGGTAGAGACCATCGAGCAGACCGAGGCGGGCAGCCGCCGCTCCTGGCAGGGGTTACAGGTGGTAATGAGCCAGCGGCTGACCCTGCAACCGGGTGAGATGCGGGAGATTAGCGTGGCGTTTGGTTATCGGAGTTTATAGAGTTGATGGAAACTGAAGAAACCACCCTTGACCTCAAGCTGAAGCAGCTGCCCCACGAGCCAGGCGTCTATCGCCTCCTCGGCAAGGGCAGCCGGATTCTCTACGTCGGCAAGGCGCAGGATCTTGCCAGCCGGGAGGGGTCATATTTTCAGAAATCCGCCGACCATCCCCTGCGTCTGCGCAGTCTGGGGCGCCGGGTGGTGGATGTCGAGGTAACCATCACCGCCAATCCGGTGGAGGCTCTGCTCCTCGAATCCTCGCTAATCAAGCTC
>JAIOSI010000311.1 GCA_021107695.1 bacterium | reverse complement strand
CTTGCCCTCAGCCAGCTCGTTGACCAGGTGGTCGAGGAAGAAGAGGACGGGATTGAGGTTCTTACCTGGTTGCTGGACGCTGAGAATATCCAGAACTCGTACCTGGCTAACGCCGCCGGAGCCACGGAGCTTTCCGCAGAGGAGCTGCTCTTCAAGGTCAGCGAAATCCGCTCCGCCGCCCTGCGCGGTCTGGGGCAGATCGCTTCACCGCTCTCGGCACAGGCGATTATGGACTCCGCCTACGTCAACGGTCATTCCATTGAAGGCGACGAAGCCGACGCTGAGGCTATCCTCACCTATCGGCTCGAAGCCGTTGGCACTCTGGGGATGCTGACCTACGCCACCGAAGAAGAACGCACCGCAGCGATTAACAACTTCATCATCATCGCCGACGATACCGAGGTCGCCGTCCGGAGTACCCTGGCAGGGTCAATCGCCACCGCCCACCTTCACGAGGCGCACGGGCTGCTCAACGAGCTTGCCAACGACGAGGTCGCCGCTGTTCGCGCGGCTTCGCTAAACGCTATGGCGGCAATCGGCAGCTACTACCGAGCCGAGAAGATTACCAACCTGGCGGCGGAAGACGAAGAAACCGCCGCGCTGAATCAGGGACGCTTTGACCTGCTGGTTCTCGAAACCGTTAAGCAGTGCATCACCTCTCTCGACGAAACCGAACCCAGTGTGCGGATGGCAGCGGTTGCCGCCCTCGATGTCTTCGACGACAAGAGCAGTGTGGAGCCGCTCTTCGGGCATCTCAACGATGCCAACGAGGCGGTACGCTCCCTGGCTGTGGCGGCACTCTCCGACTTCGACGATCCGGCAACCGACGACGTGGTTGTCGAGAACGCCACTGCGTTGCTGAAGGGTAACAATCCTCAGGAACGGATGATGGCGGCTCTGCTCCTCGGTCGGATGCGCCGGGGTGGCGAAGCTCTCTCCGCCGCTCTCCTGACAGAGGAACTGTGGTTCGTCAAGCTCCAGCTTATCAACGCCTTAGCCAATACCGACAGTGCCGCTTACCTGTCAGAGGTACTGGATTACCTCGATGACTCCGACACCGATGTGCAGATAGCAGCGATCGCCGCCGTGGGACGACTCGGTTCCGAGTCCGAGATTCCCCGGTTGATGAAGCTGGGCATTGACAGCCCGAACCTCTCCACTCCGGTTATCTACGCCCTCAGCCGTCTGGCAGACGAGAAGCTGCTCACCGGCTATCTGGGCGATGACAGCGAAGACGAAACCCGTCTGCTCGCCCTGCGGGCGATGGGAATGCTCGCCGATCCGGAGGCTGCTCCGCCAGCGGAGCTGGTCGCCCTTCTCGATGCCAGCGAGATTGAGATCATCTCGGCGGCTCTGAACAACCTTCGCGGCTATAAGGTTGACGAGGTCAGCGACGCGCTGGCAAAGCTCGTCAGCCGCGACGTTACCGAGTTCAAGAACTACAACGAGGCTGAAGGCGACATCGAGCTGATGGAGCCAGCCCTGACAAGCATCTTTGGAGTTCGGGTGGCGGCGGCTTCGCTGCTGGCATCCCTGGACAACCGCGATGGGATCAACTACTTCCTCAACCAGCTTGAAAGCGACAGCCTGGGCGAAGAGGTCATCGCCATCGGCGCGCTGGGGCAGATTGGTCATGCCCGCGGCGTGATGCCCGTTGTGGACAAGCTCAATTCCAAAGCTCCTCAGGCACGCTGGGCGGCGGCGGAGATCCTCAGACAGTTTGCCGACGAGCGCACCTCCGGCTTCCTGCGTAAGCGACTGAACGATTCAGATATCTGGACTCAGGTCAGCGCGCTTAACGCCCTGACGGCGATTGGTGACAAGAACGCCGTCTCCGGAGTCCGTGAGCTCCTTGCCACCGATATTCCTCCGGTGGCGCAGATGGCGGCGATTGATGTTATCGTCGAGCTTGGTGACGACTCGGACATCGAGCTGATCGCCAGTTTCCTCGACAACGACGATGCCGGGGTTCGCTTCAAGGCCGCCAGCACGCTGGTTGGCTTTGGCGACGAGCGCGGTATGGCGTTCCTTAGTTTAGCACTGGATTCCGAGGAAGAGATCGTCCTGCCCAACGGGCTGCCGACGGCATCGCCCCTTGAGTTCGGGATTCGTCTCTACGCGGCGGAGCTGACCGGAGTTGACGCTCAGAGCATTCTCGACGAGAACGGCTCGGCGGATGATACCGGGGTCGTCTCGTGGAGCTACGCCACCGAACTGCTCCTCGGCGAGCTTTCCGGCTCGACGGCGTACACCCTGCTGTCCGAAAAGACCCTCGCCCACGACTACCTCCGCAATGGGCTGCTGGCTCAGGTCAGCGTCCTCAAGGGCAGTGCCTTCAAGGCGTTTTCGCCCTTCCTCGATAGCGACGAAGCCCAGCTTCGCGCCCTGGGGATTGAAATGATGAAGCTCCTCGGCGACGCCCGGGCGGTGGAGGCTCTGGTGGCGCATCTGGACACCCGCCCGGCTGAGGCTCCCGTCGTAATTGCGACGCTGGAGACCCTCGGTGCCGAGGCACAGCTCCGCGAGCTGTTCCGTGTGGGAACCGAGCGGCAGCGGGTGTTGGTTGCCGAGCAGATTGCCCGGCGTACCGACAAGCGGATGCCCCTGGTCTGGGGACAGATTGCCACCGAAGACCCCAGTATGGCAGTGCGCTGGACGGTTCTCGAAGCCCTGGCAGCCGACGGTACCGGGGTTGGGCAGGTTTATCTGAACAACATCCTCGCCGACGAGAATGCCAACTCCAGTCTGATCTCCGCCGTGAAAGCGGCACTGGCTGGTCAGCCACTCCCTGCATCTCCGCTACAGGTTGTTGAGGCTACCGAGGTTGAGGAAGCCGAAGAAACTTCCGGCGAAGAAGCCCCAGCCGAAGAGACCGAGGTCGCAGAAGAACCTGCCGAGGCGTAGCGACTGCGGTACAACCACCAGGGATACACGAGAGGGCGGACACAGGTGTCCGCCCTTCTCACATGCAATGAGGTCAAAGGGCAACCACG
>JAIOSI010000126.1 GCA_021107695.1 bacterium | reverse complement strand
TTCTTACGACTAACACAAAGCGACCAGCGGGAGCGGTAAAACGCGGGAGTAATCGTAGTTTTGGTTAGCTCTAATCCGCGAAGGTATGTGCAGCTTTAAGCTGCCCCCAGGTGGTTTCTTCGATGTTGGTCAGGGTGTAGATAATCGTCAGTTTGGGGTCGAGGTTGTTGCCCTCGTAGTCCGACGAGAGAACTGTGGGGTAGTCGCAGCCACCGTCGGGATAGCCGATCACGGTACCGTAGTTCGGGGCATCGCCATCGAGCCAGCTCTGAACCAGGTCGGTTATGTCAAAGCTCCACCAACCGGGGTTTCCCGTGGTGACTATCGAATCGTAAGTGGTTTTATCATCGTAGCGGTTATCGTGTTGACCCCAGTTCTCGAAGGTAACCGTTTCTTCATCCCAGTCCAGATCGTTACGATAGATATAAAACTCGGTGCCTGAGCCAACGGATTTATTCTCATAAACCTCAAGGATGGCACTGGATACATCAACGGTATCACTACCAAAGTATGTGGCAAGGTCGAACTCGACCAGCCCTTCAACAAGAATACCTCAGCCTTCGTAGTCGAGGAGAAGTTCCTCGGTGTTACCCAGGGCATCATCCCAGTAGTAACCGGTAACCTGAGCATCCTTGCCCTGATCTCCGTCTGGCTGCAGGACGACCTCGGCGGCAGTCAACGGCGTGAGCAGCGTAACCAACAGCAGGATAATGAGATATGTCCGTTTCATTTTTCTCTCCAATCGCTTTTCTCTGTTTCTCTTCATGCGATGGTGGCAATATAGCACAGTTTTTCTCAAAATGCCAGAGGTTATTCCACCTGGTTATAGGGCGGTGAGCCGTCGCTTGACCCGCATTACCAGGGAAAAGAACCAGCCGCCAAAGGGACCGACCCGACCCTGCCAGCGTTGATAGAGCTGATCCAGCAGCCAGGAAACCCGCGCCCACCCCGGACGGGGGAGCAGCTCCCGGGTAATTCCTCCGCGATGCATCAAGCGTACCCGTCCCAAAAGAGAACCGGTACGCTCGGCAATGAAGCGGTTATCGGGAATTGCCCACCAGCCCCCCTCGTCATGGCGGCAGAGGCGATGGACGGTTATCATCCGATTGCCGACCAGATAGGCTGCCAGCTCACCGGAGCGAGGCTGCCAGTTGTTGTCTGGCTCAATCAGCAGATAACTACCCCGCAGCCGCGCACCCATGCAGTTGCCCCGCGTGGGTATCCAAAATACTCCACGCCTGCGGGCAGCCTCGATGGCGAGGTCATTTAGAAAAGAGCGTTCAGTAGCCACCATTACAGATTGCTACGACATGTTTGGAGCAGGGAATACCGAACAGGGAACCCATGACCACTGAGTGGCATCACAAACCCCAGAGATTGTTTTCAGACACTCTGGTTCGCTTTCGAAGTTGTTATAGAATCCGCAGGCTAGCACCGCCTCGCGAAAGACCTGGTCGCTCTTCATTTTGGGTGGTTTGTAGCCTCGTTTTGCCATGATTTTCCTTTGGCTTCTAAGAAAACTAGCTCCGCTTTGAGTGAAATCGGCGGCGGGCATTGATAAGTTTCTCGGTTTTTTCACAGGTTGAGGGGGGCGGTACCCAACAGCTACCAGTCTCCACGTAGGCGATTCCGGGGCAGCGGGGGCAATGTCCACTAAGTTCACAGCCCTGACAACCCTCGGCATAAATCGCTCGGATGCCATTTAGGTAATAGCGGTTTGAGGAGTGTCCCCAGATTCGCTCAAGGCTCTGGTTCCGAATATTACCCAGGGAGAGTTGAAACTGAAGACAGGGGAAAATTTCACCATTGGGAGCGATATTAATGGTGGTGGAACCAGCGGAACAACCTAAGGCGAGGAGAGGTGGTTTTTCTGCGGCTTTCTCATCGGGGAGTGTATCGCCAAGGTAAATCTCTCGGATTACCTTGTTCTCAAGCACCTGGATCATTTCTTTCTCGCCCAATCCCATAGAAACCGGAGCCATATCACCGTCGTTCGATGGCGTGAGCATCAAAGACAGCTTTGCCTGTGCCTCCAGCGATTCGACCAACTTACGCCACTCGTCAACCTTTTCATAGTTTTGCATGAGCAGATTGGTCTTGAGCGAAAGATAGATGTTGGTGGTTTTGATTTTGCGAATGACCTTCATAACCCGGTCAAAGCTTCCCGGCTCGGTGGATATCGCATCATGGGTAGCGGCATCTGGTCCGTGGAGAGAGATATCCACCGTGGCGACACCCAAATCCACCAGGCGATCAACATCGTCATCGGTAAGCAGCGCGCCGTTTGTATACAGCCGAGTATAAAAACGTCGCTTGTGCAGGTGTTCCAGTAGCTCCCAGAAATGAGGGTAAAGCAGCGGCTCACCACCGGTCAACACTACGAGAAAAGCCCCCATATCCGCCAGCTCATCCGCTGCCTGCTTCCAGTATTCAAGAGGCATCTCGGCGGAGTAGGGATCATCCCGAACAACATAGCAATGAATGCAATGCCACTGACAGTTCCAGGTCAACTCGAAGGATGCCATCAGCGGCACCCCGCGCCAATCGGCACGTTGCTTGAGTTCGTTGAGCATTGCAGTATTAATGGGTGCTGCGTCGGACAGTTCCATTTTGTACCTTGCTATAACTGGTTTTGAACGGTTGAATTAAGGCTGTGTGTCAATCAGAGTAGAGCAAACCTACTCGCCCTCTGTTACCTCCAGCTGTACCAAACGCCTTTCTTCGAGGAGATTGACGAAAGCGGTCAGGTCATCGCGAAGCTGCTCGCTGGTTACCTCAAACTCATCCAGCACCTGAGTTTCAATCTCTCCCAGGCTGCGCTTGCCGTCGATCAGTCCCCAGATGAAGCTGGCGGTCTCGTTGAGGGTATGCAAAACGCCGTCTTCGGGAGTAATGGCAAAGACCTCACCGTCCAGCTCCCGCCAGGGGAGGTTGGAGGAGGGTTGGGGAACAATCGCTGGGTCGAAGGTTTTCATGGCTTGGTTGTTTTCCTTATCGCAGCAAGACTGTACGCAGATACTCCAGCAGGTAAACGAAGGCGCGGGCGGGCTGATCAACCAGGTAGAGGGCGAGGAGTCGCGCGCGCAGGCGGTTCCAGCGACCGGTTACCCCCAAAAGCTCTCGCAGGAGCCGTCCCGGCTTTAGAGCTGTTCCGCCAGGCAGGCGTTCTCGCAAACCAGGATACCGACGCAGCCAGGCGAGGGTGAAACGAACGGTACGCAGCAGTCCAACGGAGCGGGCTTTGTCGAGCAGCCGCTCCCAGTCCACCTGATTAGCCAACAGGTAGATATCGTAAGCCCAGAGCAGATGCGACTCGAAAAGATGCTTGCCACCGAGATGAGCCAGAGCGAAGAGGAGGGCGTTTTCTTTTGAGGGAACAGTGGCGGAACAATCCCCCAGCCAGATTGTCTCGGACTCCTCGGCAAGATCGTCTATACCAACGTAACGCCCCGGGGCGACCAGCTCGTAATGCAGCTCAACGACTTGATAGTCCTTCGTCCACTTCAGGTGATTCCAGGTCTTCCAGAGCCGCCACGCCCGTCTTCCTCTATCGGTGAGATACCAGCCCAGCTCTCTGGCAATCCGGGCAAACTCCACTACCCGGTGGCGGGGGAGATAGAGGTCAATATCGCTGGTCGGTCGAGTCAGCGGCGGATAGAGTCGGCGGGAAAAATCGGCACCCTTGAGAAGCAGGGGACGCAGCTCCGCCATCCCGGAGAGCAAGCCTTTTAACGCGGTCTCACGAAGCAGCTCCGCTCGCGCCAGCCGTCGGGACTGCTCCGCGAAGGACTCTCTTATTTTTAACGGCAAGAACTGTGCCAACTTTGACTTCTTAAGCCGCCAGTAAACCAGCGGAACCAGTCGTTCCCGCTCCAGCAGTGCCATTGCGTCGGTTTCGTTTTTTATCCAACGCAGCAATCCTTCTGAATCGGGAGCAACCAGAGCGGCGAAGAGTGTTACTTTTTGCCCCGCAGGCGTTGCCAAAGTGAACCTTTTTTCTGTTTGGTTTCCTCACCGTAGCGATGATAATAGTAGTAGTAACGGCGGGCGCGGTAACTTTTTGAGACATCGACCTTGTTCAGTACAAAGCCAACCAGCGGAACCCGTGCCTGACGCAGCAGCTTGACCGTCTCGCGGGCAGCATCGAGCTGGGTTCCGGCGGATTGCAGGACAATAACCGTGCCATCGGCGATGGTTCCCAGAATTGCCGGGTCGGTAACCGCCAGTACCGGCGGGGTATCCATGATAATACGGTCGTACCTCTTCTTAAGTTGCTCCAGTATTTCCGCTGTCCGTCGGCTGGAGAGTAGCTCTGAGGGATTCGGAGGCAGATGACCGGAGGTCAGGATATCGAGGTTCTCTACCTCGGTGGGACGCAGCACCTCCTCTTCAGTGCGGTCGCCCAGGATAAGCTCGGTAAAGCCTGGCGTGGAGGGAATCCGGAAGAGTTTATGCAGCCGTGCCTTGCGAAGGTCGGTGTCGATCAGCAGGGTTTTGTTGCCCTGCTGGGCGACGGAGATACCGATGTTCGCCACCGTGGTGGTTTTGCCTTCGCCTTTGCCAGGACTGGTTACCGAGAGAAGGTGTATCTTCTTGTCAACGCTGAAGTACTGGATGTTTGTACGCAGAACCCGATACGCCTCTGCCACCGGTGAACGGGGATTGCTCAAGAGGATCGGCAGGGTCTGTACCTGACCGGGGTCGATATCTACCGGAAGGGGGATATGCCCAATTGAGGTAAGTCCGGTGGCGCGGGTAACCTCTTCGGCGGTCTTCACCGTGGTATCGTTGAACTCAACCAGCAGAGCCAGCCCAACCCCGACAACCAGTCCCAGAATGAAACCAATCATCAGATCGGAGGCATGATTGGGACTAATCGGAGCGACCGGAGTCATCGCGCGATCGATTATCCGCACGTCGGCACTTTCCATCTTCTCGTTGATCTGAGCTTCTTCGTAGCGTGTCAGCAGCATCGAGTGGATGTTCGCCTGCACATCGGTTTTGCGAACCAACAGCTCCAGCTCCATCTCCCGCCGGGGAAGCTCCTCGTAGAGAGCGTCGTACTGCACACGCTCCTGGTCAACCTCTTTGATGCGAGAACGAATGCCCTCTATCTTTGAAGCGAGAACGCCTGTTGTAACAGCATCGTAAAGGGCATTGGTCAGCCGCTCCATCGTCGAGTCAATCTGACGATCGACCTCCTCGATCCGGGGATTGAGTGGTCCCGTCGTCTCTTCGAGTCTGGCACGTTCCTCTTGATAGGTAACCAGCTCGCTTGCGACAGACATCAGAGCAACATCATTCTGTAGCATTGTGAGTGAGGTCAGGGCAACCACAATTCCGGGATCGGGGTTTGCCGTATTGAGGTTATCAAGAACCGTATTCTGAATGGTAAGGTACTCTGCCAGCTCGTCTTCGTAACCTCGACGGCGACTCTGGATCTCGGCGAGTTTAGAGATTGTCGTTCGGGATTCGTGATCGAAGGAGGCGATGCCGATTGTCTCTTTGTACTCACGAACCAGGTCCTCCGCCTGGCGCAACTTCATCTCGGCAACTACGATCTGCTTGCTGATGAAGTCGCTGACCACCGATGCTTTTTCCCGTTTCCATTCGAGGTTTTGAGCCAGATAGCTCTCGGCAACGGCGTTGGCGATTTTCGAAGCCATCAGCGGATCGCTGTGCGAGACGCTGATCAGGAAGGTATTACCACTACCCTCGCCAACCTGAGTGCTGCCACGGATTCCTTCTGCCAGGGGGATTGGATCGACGGTTGTAAAGCCGATGATACGTCCCGATTCCGGAGCAGAATCGTGGAGAGTGAAGCTCAGCAGTAACTCGCCAGTCGAGGAACGGTATTCAAAGGGTACGTCGTATCCACCAGTTCCCAGGGAGACCCCGGCATCGTTGAACACCTCAAACTTATTGCCGTTCTCAATGAGTCGATATTCCCCCGCCGCCAGCCCCTGTCCAACGAAAGGCTCCTCAAACAGGATATTCTTCGGCAGTACCGCCTCGGTCTCAAAGGCGAGGGCAAGTCGGTTGACCACCGACAGAGAAATCGCCCTGCTCTGAAGAATCAGTACCTCGGTTTCCATTCGATTGGGATTGTAACCTACCGGGGTATAGCGTGAGATTATCTGATCGTCTGAGTTGTTGGTTTCGTAGAGAACCGAGGTCGTCGCCATATAGATTGGCGTGGTGGTGTAGGTGTTAACGGCGTAGATTCCGGTAAGGAAAAGCACCGCGAAAAGGATAATCCACTTCCGCTTTCGCAGAATAATCAAGTATTCGCCGAACCGAGGCGCAGTGGACTCGGTCATCTTTGGCTCAACTGGTCTGGGACGATTTTGTTCCACGTAAACCTTGAAAGATACTATCATTCATACTATATCTGTAAGCGACCAGCGGGAGCGGATAACCGTGGCAATTGATACCAAGCGCGGGGATAGAAGGTTATTCGGCTATTTTTGTTTCCGCGAGACTCAGTGTGGCTTGGCTACTTACCAGATGAGATTAGAGAGTCGGTTTATATCGAAGACCATGCCGAGGCTGGGGGCGATTTTATAGAGGAAACGGTTCCAGTCTCCGATAAAGGTTCGGGGGACGAAAACGATGTCTCCGGCGGAAAGAGCGAGGTCTCGCGCAGCTTCGCCGTAGTTAAAGATGCGGCGGGCATCTACGACGTAGAGCTTGATCCTGTCGGGAAGGACTCTGATGATGGCAACTTCGTTTTCGACCGGGTCACCGTAGAAACCGCCAGCCAGCGAGAGAGCCTCGACCAGACTGATACGGGCGCGGTAGCTGTAGCGTCCCGGAGCCTTGACCTCGCCCAGCACATAGACCTTGCAGCTGTTGTAGTCGTAAACCTCTACGCCAACCTCAAGCCGTCCCAGATAAGGCTCCCAGGCGGCGACAAGCTCGCTGCGCAGCTCACGGAGGGTCAATCCGACGGCGATGAAATCGTTCAGGTACGGCAGATGGAGATAGCCTTCGGGGTCGATGTGGTGAACGCCACTCAGTTCAAGATTGCCCAGAACTGTTATCTTAATGGCATCGTCAATCCCCAGGCGATAGATGGTCTCGGCGAGGGCGGTGGCGTTTTGATGCTCCAGATAGATGACCTCGGTCGCGAGTTCTGGGGTAGCGGCTTCCTCTGCCCCCACCGGAAAGGTGAAGGCGAGCAGGAGGATAAGCAGAGAGACAACGCTGGGATGGTAATGGGTCATCGGGTTACACTTTTTTAAGAACGGTCGTCTGTTTGAGATGTCCGCCGAGGGTAATTCGCACAGCACCATCCCGTCCAGTGTGAATTATATGCCCTCGTTGGCTAAGGGTCAAGGTTGGATAGCAGGGTATATTTGCCCATTCCTGGGTGAAAACGCCCCAACGAAACAGGCGATGTTGGTAAACTTGACCCGACTCCTATTTCACTGGTAGAATGCCCCTTCTCACAACTGTAGGTGTCCGTCGAGGGGTATGCTTATTAACCTTCGATACCTTTACGCTTACGCTGCTAAACCAAGCTCGGCTGCCGACCAAAAAACGGCACCGCTAACCACGGAAGTTCGCCATGCACAACGTCGTCTGTATCGAGCAGGTTCCCGATATCGCCAACGTCCGGATCGATCCGAAGAGCAATACGCTCATGCGTGAGGGAATCCCCAGCACCACCAACCCCTTCGACCTCTACGCTCTGGAGGCCGCCCTTAACCTTCGCGACGAACACGGCGGTAAGGTTACTGTAGTCACGATGGGACCGCCTCAGGCGGAGCAGGTTCTCCGTGCCGCCGTGGCGATGGG
>JAIOSI010000276.1 GCA_021107695.1 bacterium | reverse complement strand
TCTTCCATACCGCCTTCGAGACCGCCGCGATTACCGCGTCGGGTATCCGCAACGGTCTCTCCATTCGGGGCAACGACCACACAAACGTGGTTGCTTGGGCGGGAGATGGCGGCACGGCGGACATCGGTCTTCAGGCTCTCTCCGGAGCCGTCGAACGAGACGAAGACATCCTCTACATCTGCTACGACAACGAGGCGTACATGAACACCGGAATCCAGCGTTCCGGCTCCACGCCTTACGGTGCCTGGACGACGACCACCCCGGTGCGGCACTTCAAGAAAGAAGAGAAGAAGAACGTCATGGAGATCATGGTGGCGCACGGCATCCGCTACGCCGCCACCGCCTCGATCAGCCACCCCGAAGACTTCATCAAGAAGGTCAACAAAGCCAAAGAGATTCGGGGAGCCAAGTACATTCAGATATTCGCCAGCTGCCCACCGGGCTGGAAGATGCAGGCTGACTTCTCCGTCCAGGCAGCCCGTCTGGTGGTACAGACCGGAATCTGGCAGCTCTACGAAGTTGTTGATGGCGTTTACAAGGTCAACTACAAACCGAAGACGTTCAAGCCGCTGGAGGACTACCTCGGGCTTCAGGGACGCTTCAAGCACCTCAAGCCGGAGCATATCGACCACATTCGCAAGCAGCGGGACTACCGCTGGAAGCTCCTTGAGGCGAAGGTAAAGATGACCGAGGAACTGGCGGCAGAGTTTTAGACACCGTACCGTTACTCGCAGATATAGAAAAGACCCCAAAAGGGGTCTTTTCTATATCCGGTAATCCAGATCGATTGCGCAAGATTCAAGCTAATCCCACTTGCCGACCCGTTCAAAGGCGATGGTCCTTCCACCACAGGCTGGGCAATGGTTCCGAGTGTCGATATTGACCAGCTCCAAGTTAAACGAGACTTCAGCGGCTTCATCAGATAAGAAAACACCTGCTGGCAGTCTGTCGTCCAGGAGAAGCTCTCCTAACACCACGGGTGCTGTCCAGCGATAGATTGAGGTATCAGTGGTTTCCATGTAGATGTCGTTGATGACAGCAGCAACGTTCTCAGCGGTTACCTCGCCAAGCTCACGGTGGTTGTTGGTGATGTTGACGGCAATTTTTTCGGCGATATCTATCCCAATCCCACGGTGGTTGTTGGTAATGTTGACTGCGATCTCTTCAGCGGATAGCTCACCAAACTCGTGGTGGTTGTTGTTGATGTTAACCGCGATCTCATCGGCAACAACCAGGACAATATTGAAGCCCACCTTGTGGAACTCTCCGGTTTCGGGATCGAGGTAAACCGAGGCGGAGTACCCCGGGGTCATGCCACCGCCGATGAAGAACTCATCGGTTTCGTAACCGCATTCGTCGCAAAAGCCAACGACGATACTGCCAGCGAAAACCGGCATGGCAAAAGCAAGAACGAGAAGCACGGGTAACCAGCGCATCTGAACCTCCCTGAGTTTTGAAGCAATGGTAGATAGGGACTGTTGCGAAATATGTAAAAGCCGCTGATAATGGTTGTTGGTGGTTTTGTAGGGGCACGGCATGCCGTGCCCCTACGGCGGGTTACGTCGTCTCCGTGAGGGTAGATTGTCACCTCATTTTTTCTGATATAACCCCTCACTCTGACCCGTGGGATGAGTTCCTTCCCAGAGGAGAGAGGGCGTAAAAGAGCGACCAGCGGGAGCGATACAAGGTGTTCTGGGCGAAGCCCAGCCTTGTGGTGCAGCGCACCGCGCTGCTAGCGTCCAGCGGGAGCGGTCAAACGCGGAGATAATCGTGAGCTATGGATTAGCGGTTAATCGTAATGCTATGTGCAGCTTTAAGCTGCCGCTGCCTAGCGTCCGCCTCCGGCGCAGGCGCAGGCACATCCGGCGCAGGCGCAGGCACAGGCGCAGCTGCTTCCACCGCCGGAGGAGGAACCTCCTCGATAGCCGCCCGATGAGCTGCTGACCGGAACGGGATTGGTCGAGCTGGTAACAGACCCGGTGAAGCTGCTCACGTCGCCGAGGATACCTCCGGCAAAGCCGCTGGCACCATTGGCAAGATCGTTGGCGAACTGCGAACCGGGCAGGTGGGGTAGTCGTCCCGGCGCGGAACCGCCACCGGAGCCGCCACCCGTACCAACCGAGCCACCTCCGCCGAAGGATCCGCCACCGCCGTAGCTGGGATAGTAGCGTCCCCACCAGTGGGGATAGGGAACGTAGAGGTCGCCGAAGGCTCGCCTGGTGCGTCCGTTGAAGTCCTTGTCGATCAGCACCCACTCAAGCTCTCTGTCCCACGCCTCCATCTTGATTTCGCCGTTCTCGCCTGCCTCGACCTGCTTCCACGCCTTCTCGACGATGGCGCGGTAGTATTCTCTGGTCTCCTTGCGGGAGAAACCCTTTAGCTTTTTGTTGACCGCGCTAATCAGGCTGACGAAGAGGGTGCGGAGTTTTCCTTTGGCAAGTTTGCCACTACTGTTGTCCAGAGCCTCAAGGAACTTCAGCTCGTAAGTGTAGAGCTTTGGGGTTGCTGCTGCTGCACCGACCGAGCCAGCAACCGGGAGCCGTCGGAGCTTCAGTGGTTTCTGGTCTGTAACCTCAATCCGACCCTTCCGAATCAGCCCAAACATGATCATGTTGAGGATGCGGTCCAGCTTCAGCTCCATCACCACGGCGGCTTCTACCGCAGTGAGACCGCGCTTGATGCCGATTCCCTCTACCGATGCCGAGGGCGGCAGGTAGCGCATCCGGCGGCGACGGCGACCGAAGAACGATGCCAGCGCGCTGATGATGAAGAAGCCAATCGGCAGGATGCAATAGCCAAACATCTCGAAAATATCAACGATGAACATCCAAAGCCCGACGAAGAACTCCTCCAGCGCGCTGGGCACATAAACGGCGTCATCGGCGAGGTACTTGCGCGGGAAGCTGACCCCGACGTTATCCGCCTGGTAGCCGGTTCCGGCGTAGGGGTCGTTCCAGACGAAGACTATCTGCTCGCTCTCGCCCTCGCCGATGGTTGTCCAGTAGTCGTACTCCCGCCCGTGATAGATAGTCTCCTCCGGCGTTACTCCAGGGGGGAAGACGATCTTTACAGTCAGGTCTTTGTTTCCGCTGACAAACTCACTGCCGAACCAGGTCGGGGCGAACTCCACCGAGGCGTAGTCGTCATTATCATCGTCGGGATAGATAAAGTGGTAGGTCTTGATCTGGAAAAAGAGGGTGGCGGCTTCGTCTTCGTAGAGCGGCTCGTCGAGCCAGACCTCCACTCCCTCGACGTACTCGCTGTTGTTGATCGAGTTCAGGGTAACCAGCGAGTCGTTGGTCTGGCACTGCTGACCGTACTGGGTGATCGCCTCCTGCTCCAGCGTGTGGGCTTCATCGCCGGTCTGGGCGAGGGCAGCCTCGTACTCTTCATTCCTCACCGGAGCGGGAAACTCGCTCATCGGCGAGGTCTGCCACGCCGCCGCCGTGGTGATGTCCCAGCCGTCGTTGGGCAGGCCGATATCCACCACATCCACCGGCTGACTCCAGGAGCGATTGGCGAAGGTCAGCTCGTAGTAGATGTCGCAGTCGCCAGCGGGATTAATCGCCACGGTGGCGACCATTCGGGGTAGCTCGAAGTAGTAGCTCGCCCCGGCGGGCAGCGCGATGAGCAGAATCAGCAATAGCAGACCGTAACGACGCAAGGGCTTCCTCCTGATTTACCTGAGTCCGCTGATTATAGTCAAGGGCTTCAGAGCAGACAAGGGGGCAGCTTAAAACTGGACAACCTCCCCTGACCGAATAGACAACCGCAGGATTAACCATTTGGAACGATTAACACTTAGAGGTTTTTGCAAAAGTTAACATCTCTGGCGTTAGCCTCCCTCCCTTAATCCCTCCCCCCACTGGGGGGAGGGGAAGGTTTCTAAGCGATGAAAGGGAGTTTGAGCAAGCGCGAGGTTTATGTAGGGGCCGACCTTTAGGTCGGCCCGCAGGTTTGTCATTGATTTAGAATACCCTTCCTGATCAAATCCACTACCGTAGGGGCGAACCTTGTGTTCGCCCTTGCTGTAAAAACAGGATTTGGTCATTCCGTGCTGCCAAAAGGAGAAAAGCTGGCAAGTTCGAGGCAAACACACATATCTATGCCAATATCCCTTAATTACACATCTGCAAGCGACCAACGGAAGCAGACGCTCCCTGAGTTTTCTGAGCGAAGCCCAGTTTTGTGGTACGGCACGCCGTACCCCTACATTGCGAGATAATACAGAAAGGGCGAACACAAGGTTCGCCCCTACAGACAAAAGTTTCTGTTTTGGTGTTACTCAGACAGACTCTCGGAGATGGCGTTGATCAGCCGCTCAAGCTCGGCATCGGCCTCACCGTAGGCAGCCCAGTCGCCACGCTGCATCGCCTTTTGACCACGATCGTAGGTCTCCAGCAGCAGCTCCGCCAGTTCAGCGGTTTCTGTGGAGAGTACCGGTAGTTCAACCACTTCCTCGGTTAGACCAGCCTCTATAGCTTCGGTAGTCTCGGCTGTGTCTTCACCAACCTCTGCTACATCGCCCTCAACTACCGGAGCCGCCGAGCCGAATATCTGGGCTAAGGCTCCTTCGAGGGTGGTGTCCATGGCGATCTCGGTGCCGTAGGTAACCAGCACCAGACGCAGCTCCGGAATCGGATTGCCAACCGCCTTTAGGTAAACCGGCTGGACGTAGAGTACCGAGTCCTCAATCGGGATGACCACCATCCGTCCGATGACCACGCTGGAACCCTGCTGATCCCAGAGCGAGCGTTTCTCGGAGAACTTGTCGAACTGGTTGAGGCGACCCTCGACCTGCTCCGGTCCGTAAACCAGGCTGGTCGTCGGGAAGGTATAGAGAACCAGCTCCCCATAGACTCCGGGGTCGCAGCGAGCGCACATCCAGCCGACCATGTTCTGGCGATTCTCCGGAACGAAGGGGGAGATGAGCAGGAACTCTTCGCTCTCCTCGCTGGGGAGCCGCATCGTCATGTAATAGGCGTTGAACAGCTCGCCCTCAGGACGACCGGGGATGACCCAGCGGTCGCTCTTGTTGTAGAAGACCAAAGGATCGGTCATGTGGTAGGTCGAATAGACGACGGACTGGATGGCGAACAGCTCGTTGGGATAGCGAATGTGTGCCTGAAGCTCCTCCGGCATCTCCTCGAAGGGCTTGTACATACCTGGGAAGATGGCACCCCAGGTGCGGATGAGCGGGTCATCGCCCATGGTGTAGAAGTCCATCTTGCCGCTGTAGGCATCAATCACCACCACCGCAGAGTTGCGGATGTAGTTGGCGTTATCAACCAGCGGCTCGGAATACGGGTACAGCCTGGTGGTGGTGAAGCACTGAACAATCCACTGAATGCCACCGTCGGTCAGCACCGGGTAGGGGTCGTTATCCAGAGCCAGGTACGGCGCGACCTCCCGAACCCGCTGGCTGATGTTACGGCGAATCAGCAGGTTGCTGTCCTCGGTGATGTAGTCAGAGAGCAGGACATCGATATTGCCCAGATAGATCGACAGCAGCAGCCTCCGCCAGAAGCCACCGACGGGGATTCCGCCCTCGCCGGTGTACTCGGTAAAGGCGTTGGTGGAGCCACGGGGGTAGTCGATCTCGTCGGCTCCGGTGGGGGCAAAGGAGTAGTCCATGTTGCCCTCGCCAAAGTAGATCTGCGGACGCTCAAGACCGATTCCCATTTCGTTAATCAGTGGGATGTCCTTGAGGATGAACTTCGGCTGACCGTACTTGGTAACCTCGTTGACGGTATTCGCCACCGCACCGTAGCCGTGGGTATAGACCAGGTGGCGGTTCTGCCAGGTGTTCGCCTGACTGTCGAGGCGGTCAACGTTCAGTTCACGCAGAGCCAGGGTGATTGACTTCTGATGCCCGTCAATCATGTAGCGGTCGATGTCCACATCCACGAACTCGTAGTACGGGCGGAAGGACTGCATCTGCCGATAGACATCGCCCAGGGGAGACCAGTCCCAGAGGCGGATGTTGTCTATGGTGGGGCGGTTGTCCTCGATGTCAGCCCGGGTCAGGGCGCGATAGCCGCCGGCTCCCTCCACAACTTCGATCTCTTCAACCACCTCAACGGGAGTTTCGGTGGGGAGGACTTCACTGAACTCAGCTAATTCTTCGACCTCAATCTCTTTTAGTTCTCCACGCTCGCCAAAGGTCAAAACATCAACTTTATCAAGACCATAGGCAATCTGTGTAAACTCGATGTTATGCCCGATGTACTCCTCTTCCGCCTGGAACTCGTTGGGGTCAACCTCCAGCGTCTGTACCGCCCAGGGGTAGATCGAGAGCATGAGATACGGCAGCACGATAAACGATGCCCCGATAATCAGCAGCACCTTGAAGTTCTCGGTTTTCAGGAAGGTCAGCGCGAAGGCGACCAGACCGAAGGCGAGGGTGATCCAGAAGAGAACCTCGTACATCGGCAGGTTGGCGTTGACATCGGTAAAGCTCGCCCCGAAGACTCCGCCCTGGGTCGAGTAGAGGATGTCGAACTTATCCAGATAATATCCAACCGCCTTCAACGCAAAGAGCGAGCCGATCATGCTGAGGATATGCCCCTTGACCAGCTTGCTGGAGCGTAGCTTCCACTTCTCTACCCAGATTACCCGCCGGAAGAGGTAGTAGCCCACGGCAACCACCGTGGAGAGCAGTAGCGCTCCGAAGAGGTGATCGTAGATGATTCGGAAAAGTGGCAGGTCGAAGACGTAGAAGGAGACATCGTTGCCGAAGATCGGATCGCTGACTCCAAAGCTGACACTGTGGAGGAACTTCTTCCAGACCCCCCACGAAGAACCAGCCGAGAAGCCGTTGGTGACGGCGAAGATCGCGCCGACCCCAATGAATAGCCAGATTCCGTACTTCTTCAGCTTCTCACCGAACTGCGGCAGCATCACCGCCTCTTCGGAAACAACCTGCTGCTTTTTCCGCGAGAAGAGGTGCGCCAGCAGAATCGTCAGCCCCACCACGACCGCATAGAGACCGAAGATTATCGCGCCGAACTCGATCTGCGAGAATATCCGCGTCCAGAAGACATCGTCAAAGCCCTCGGACTGGTACCAGAAGATATCCACGAAGAAGCTGGTCAGGGCGACGACAAGGACCACCGCCGCGACCAGAATCCCCAGAATAATGAAAATTGTCTTGCGAGAAAGCCACTTCATGGAGGCTCCAATCTATCCCAAATCCCGCTGAATCATTATCAACAGGCAGGTTACATGCTAAAGCGTCATCTTGCGAGGTGGATACTGAATCCATAGAACAGAGAGCCTATCGTAGCACTATGGGCAATCCTGGTCAACTGGCAAGGCGATCTCCCCCCCCCTCCAGGGGAGAGGGATTCTTTCTAAAAAGGGCGAAGACAGGGTTCGCCCCTACCAGCGCAAACTACCCGTAGGGACGACCGTCCACGGTCGCCCGCTAGACGAGCTATGCTCGTCTGTCAAGAAAGACTCAACCACTGGTATGATTTACATCTTCGTGGAAGCCGGACTGCGTCCGGCTAGCGGGAGGGTATGGACACCCTCCCCTACAACTACAACGTCAAAATCTCGCATAATTTTGTAGGGGCGGACCTGTGTCTTCGCCCTTGCTAGATTCGGCAAAAAAGGGGCAACCCCATAGGGTTGCCCTTTGTAACATCATAACAGTATTTGTGAGCGACCAGCGGGAGCAAGCGTTCTCAAGGTGTCCTGAGCGTAGCTCAGTCTTGTGTTGCAACGCACTGCGTTGCAACTGGATAACGCACCGCGTTGCCTAACCCAGATCCTCGTCGTGGTGATGATCAGCACCGCAGGCATCGCTGAGGTCCATCTTTGCCAGGTCTTTGCAGTTGCCGCTACTCTTGCAGCGATAGTGAGCAATCGCCGCCCGGAGGGCATCAGTGGCAAGGTTCGAGCAGTGCATCTTGACCTTGGGCAGCCCGCCGAGGGACTCGGCGACGTCGCTCTTGGTCATCAGCTCGGCCTCTTCGATCGTCTTGCCGATAACCAGCTCCGTGGTCATCGAACTGGTGGCGATGGCGGCGGCACAGCCGAAGGTCTTGAAGGTGCATTGGACGATCACACCGTCCACGACCTTGATGTACATCTCCATAATGTCGCCGCAGGAGGGATTGCCCACCCGCCCGATACCGTCGGCATCGGGGATCTCGCCCACGTTGCGGGGGTTCTGAAAGTGATCAATCACCTTGTCGGTATAGCTCATCATGATACCTCATGGTCGATGATAGAGCGTTTGAACGGTTAAATTGTCCCGTGGATTTGACACTTATCTGACTCAGCTTGCTCGTCGGTAGTATGCCACATTTGAGGAAAGTCGTCAATACCCAGTTGTTTAGTGGGAATAAGATTTATTCCCACTGGAACGATTTTTTTGGTAAACTAAGTTGGTTATTGAGGGCAGGTTTCTCATTCCATAAAGGCAGGAGACAGTCGGATTGAGATTCTGCGTAACTTGATGAATTAGACTTTTCCTCAATTACGGAGGCTGCCGCCAAGTTGTATAGTAGTCCGTAACCATGCCAGAAGTTAGAAAACAACGAAGACTTCAGTCAAGCCGGACGAACAGGATAAGGGTTAGCTATGCAAAAGTTTCGGATTGGGATTATTGGCGGTTCAGGATTGTACGAGCTGGACTCACTGAGCGATGTTCGCGAAGAGAAGGTCAGCACTCCCTTTGGCGAGCCGTCGGACAGCCTGACCGTTGCCCGTCTGGGTGAGCGGGAGGTCGTCTTTATTCCCCGCCACGGTCGCGGACATCGTATCTCGCCCAGCGAGGTGAACTACCGCGCCAACATCTGCGCCTTGAAGATGCTCGGCGTGCGCTGGGTGCTGGCAATTTCCGCCGTCGGCTCGATGAAGGAAGAGCTGAGCCCGCAGGATGTCGTCTTTCCCGACCAGTTTATCGACCGCACCCGCCACCGCCAGGACAGCTTCTTCACCGAGGGCATCGTCGCCCACGTCAGCCTTGCCGATCCCTTCTGCGAGCCGCTGCGCCAGATCATGCTGGCGCAAGCGCGGAAGCTCAAACTCCGCGCCCACGACGGCGGCAGCTACCTCTGCATGGAGGGACCACAATTCTCCACCCGGGCGGAGAGCGAGCTTTACCGCTCCTGGGGCGTTTCAATTATCGGGATGACCAACCTCACCGAGGCACGACTGGCGCGGGAGGCGGAGCTGGGCTATGCCACCGCCGCCTTCGTTACCGACTACGACTGCTGGCACGAAAGCGACGATGTCTCCGTAGAGATGGTGATGGCGAACTTTGCCGCCAATGTAAAGCACGCCCGCAAGCTCATCGAAGCGGTGGTTCCGGAGATTCCCCTGGAACTGGACGATCCCTGCTTCCACGCCCTGCGGGGAGCAATCGTAACCGACAAAGAACGAATCTCCGCCGAGACAAAGCAACGCCTGAAGCCAATCGCCGGGGAGTATCTTTAGATCTGCCCATCCGGCATTTTGCCAGAACATTACCTGTAGGGGCATTGAATACGCCCCGGTAAGTAAGACGAAAAAGCATTACCTACGCTTAACCACTTCTTCCTGACGGGGGTTATATGAGGAAGTCAGTCTTTTTGTTTATGGTACTCACGCTGCTCGTCGTCGGTTGCCAGCTTACGATGAACTCCGACATGGAGGTTACCGCCAAGGAGACGGTGCGGCTGGCAGAAGGTGGACGGGTCTCGATGTATCATCGCGATACCCTGAGCTACTACGGCAGCGACCTCGGCGAGTTGCTCAATCCAACGGCTCTGGCTCTGGACAGCTCCGGGAGGCTCTGCGTCCTGGACAGCGGCAATCGACGGGTGCAGATTTTCGATAACGAGGGCGGACTCTACCGCGCCTACGACTACGACTTCGGTGGTGCTGAGCGTGCCTACAGCTTCCAGGACCTCTCGGTCAACCAGCAGGGGCATATCTTCCTCGCCGATGCCGGAGCCGGAACGGTGATCAAGTTTACCGATGTCTCCACCGCCTTTGTGGTCAGCGAAAGCACCACCCCGCTCTCCTCGGTAGGGAGCCTGATTCGCGACGACAACACCCTCATCGGCTCCGCCGATGTCCCCGGTCATCCCCTCTCTCTGGTGGCGTCCTGAGTCGGCGAGCTGTGGGTCTCCTCCGACGAGGAGCTGTTCCAGTTCGACAGCCGTGGTGGGCTGGGCGAGGTTCTCTACCCCACCGGCGAGGGCTTTGAGCATATCAACGACATCATCGATCTGGCGATTGACTACGACCGCTCCTTCTGGGCGTTGACCGAGACCGGGATGGTCTATCACATCGATTATCGCGCCCGGATTACGGACAGCTTCGATACCATGCTCAACTCACCAGCGGCTCTGGCAGCCGATGGAGGTCTCATCGCCGTGGTGGACGATCTGGACAACATCATCCAGCTTTACCGGGAGGACGGTCGGCCCCTCGACGAGATGGAGCTGTCCGCCGACGACGGCACGGTGCTGCTCCAGCCTGCCGGGGTTGCGTTGAACTACGAAGACCGACTGCTCTACCTGGCGAATACGGGATCGCACACCATCGAAATCTTCGACCTTGACGTCTGGGAGCCAGCCGAAGCGACCGCCGATGAGCCGGAAGAAGAGGTTGTTGAAGAAGTCGTGATTGAAGAAGTCGTCGAAGAAGCTGTTGAGGTAGAACCCGTTAGTGAAGAAGACCTTGAAACACCAGAGGAAGCCATTGAGGAAGAGGCCCCGGAGGAATAGGAGCGGCTAGGTAACCGTAGGGGCGCGGCGTGCTGCGCCCCTTTACCGAATAGAAAAAGGGGCAAAACCAATTCATGGATATTGGGTTCGCCCTTTTGTAGTTAATGTAGGGACCGACCTTTAGGTCGGTCCCTACACGTGTGAGGGGGTGAAAAAGGGGCGTATTCAATACGCCCCTACGATCACAATCAAACCCTACCGGCTGATCACCGCGCGTTTGGTGATTGCCTCTCCCGTTGCTTCAAGGCGCAGCAGGTAAACGCCCGTCGCCGAGGTGGAGCTATCCCAACTTACGCTGTGCCGTCCGGCGGTCTGCTCGCCGCTGACCAACGTCTCCACCAAACGACCGGAGAGGTCGTAAACATTCAACTCCACTGACCCATTCTGGGTCAACTCGTAGTGAATAGTCAGGCTCTCATCCGCTGGGTTTGGGTACGGGTCGCTCAGAGCCAGCTCGCTGACCATTCCCGGAACGACTACCTCGCTGGGACCAAAGCGGCTGACTGTGCCGTCGAACTCCGTAACCTCAAGATAATAGGCGTACTCCACGCCCGCCTCGGCGGAAACATCGAGCCAGCTCGTCGCCGAACCATTTAGTTCACCCATAGGGTGAAGGGTTTCCTCAGAGCCACATCTGCGCAGGACAGAGAGCGACACAGGTTCATCACCAATGATAGACCAACTCAGCAGCACACCTTCGTCCGCAGCCTCGGCAGAGAGGTCAACGGATTCCACCGCCGTACAATCTGTCCAGTTGATGGTAATGTCCTCAAAGGTCGGGCTAACAGCACTGTCCGTCGTTGCGAAGGCAACCTTGTACTGGAAGTAGCGGTCGTAGTCGGTCAGGTAATCGCCCAGCTCATCACCTGAGTTAACTACCTGTATCCACCCGCCCATATTGTCGGAGTCGTTACTGGCACGGATTTTCACGGAAAGTGTCGTGTCGGTGGGAGTATCCGCCGTCCAGCTTATCTGTCCCCACTCCGGCAGAGCGTCGGTATCGAGAATCGAGCTGTTCAGGTTGCCAGTTTTAAACCCCGCCTCCCACCAGGTGATGTCATTATAACTAGCAGCCGCACCCAGTATGTCCATGTTTCCGTCGCCGTCAACGTCCGCAGCGTAAACCGAAGCAGCACCGCCGAAGTTGACATCAACGGTATGTTCGGTCCAGCCGCCGCCAGAGCCGTCGTTCTCCCACCAGCTGATGTCATTGGCAAAGTAAGCTGCGCAGAGTATGTCCGTGTCTCCGTCGCCATCAATGTCGGTGGCATAGACATCATTTGCACCGCCCCAGTAGTCACCAACGCGATGCTCAGTCCAGCCGCCGCCAGAGCTGTCGTTCTCCCACCAGCTGATGTCGTCGTCGGCACCCCCAGCTGTACCCAGTATATCCATGTCTCCGTCACCGTCAACGTCGGCGGCAGAGACACCATTGGCATTGCAGAAGCTGCCGTCAACGAGATGCTCGGTCCAGGTAATGCCAAAACCGTCGGTATTCTCCCACCAGCTAATGTAGTGATCAAAGTAAGAAAGTGCACCCAGTACGTCCATGTCTCCGTCGCCGTCAATGTCCGCAGCGTAAACCGACATCGCATTGTCATGGATACCATCAACGAGATGTTCGGTCCAGCCGCCGCCAGAGCCGTCGTTCTCCCACCAGATGAAGCCGTCGTCGATACTCGAACCCAGTATGTCCAAGTCTCCGTCGCCGTCAACGTCCGCAGCGTAAACCGACGTGGAACCGCCGAAGCTGTCGTTAACAAGATGCTCGGTCCAGCCACCACCAGAGCCGTCGTTCTCCAGCCAGATGCTGTCACTGGCATCATAGGTCGAACACAGTATGTCCATGTCGCCGTCGCCGTCAACGTCCGCAGCGTAACGCGATCTGGCATCGTCAATGGTATGCTCAGTCCAGCCGCCACCGGAGCCATCGTTCTCCCACCAGCTGGTGCCAGCATCACCCGAACCCAGTATGTCCAGGTCGCCGTCGCCGTCAACATCTGCTGCATATACGAAATTGGCACCATAATAGGTGCTGTCAATGGTATGCTCAATTGGTGCTAAAGCAAGGTGCAGTTCACCGGGGAAATCCGACCAATTAATATTAATTGGACGATCAAACCGATTGCCCCAGTCGGTAACCGGACCATCAACGCCACCACCGCCCGACCAGTCGGTCTGAACAGCGTCATCAGCAAAGTTCACACCAACCATCACGAAGAGAATCAAAAACAATCCTGTCAGCCTGCGCATTGTTGCCTCCACTTTAGCTTCACGAAAACCTCAATTACACGAACTCCAGTTACAACCAGAATATATACTCATTTACTCTTGTTGTCAAGGGTTAACTCATAGAAAAACCTCCCCGCGTGGGGGAGGTTTTGTAACAATCCGACACTATTACTGACGCTGCTACTTAATCTCGTAACGCCAGCCCAGGGGGTCGTCCTCGGTGGCGGTCTGGATGCCGGTGAGCTTATCGTAGAGCTGCTGCCAGCGTTTGTCGAAGGGGAAGCTCCACTTCTTGTCGGCTCCCGCGATCTCCTTGATCCAGGTAATCACCGCCGCAGTGCCGCAACATGCCGCTGCGTCGATCTCGTCAAGCTCGATCAGGGCAATCTTCCGCTCCTCGACCTTCCACTTAAAGACCTTCTCGCCCAGCTCCATAATCGAGCGGCGGGTGATCGAGGGCAGGATGCTCCCGGACTTCGGCGTGAGCAGGGTATCGCCCTTGAGAGCGAGGAAGTTCGCCGCGCCGATCTCCTCGATATACTTATGCTCGACGGGGTCAAGGTAGAGCGCCTCGGCGTAGCCGCTGCCCTTCGCCTCGGCTCCGGGGTGGAAGGAACAGGCGTAGTTGCCGCCCGCCTTGACATGCCCGGTTCCCATCGGGGCGGCGCGGTCGTACTCGGAGACCCGGAACGCCTTGCCCTGCTCCGGACCGAAGCCGCCGATGAAGTACGGACCCACCGGAGTAACGAAGATGCGGAAGATGTAGGAGCTGGCGGGTTTCACGCCGACGTTATCGCCGATGCCCAGATAGAAGGGACGGACGTAGAGGGCGGCTCCGCTGCCGTAGGGCGGGATATACGGTTTGTTGGCAAGGGTAACCTCTTCGATTCCCCGCAGGAAAAGCTCTTCGGGAATCTCCGGACCGTGGAGGTAGCGCGCGCCGTCGCTGATCCGTCTGGCGTTCTCTCGTGGGCGGAAGGCGTAGAGCTTGCCGTCGGCTCCGGTCTGCACCTTCATGCCTTCGAAGAGCTGCTGACCGTAGTGGAGGCACTGGCTGCCTTCGGGGAGGTGCATGGCGTTATCCTCGATGGCGCCGCGTACCCGCCAGACACCATGCTCGAAGATCGCCTCGAAACGATAGGGACAGCGGAGATAGTCGAAGCGCAGGCTGGGGAAGTCGAGGTTCGCCTTGTCTCCGTCGCCGATGAAGTAGTAGCGAGGTTTACTCACTTGACACTCCTTGTAAGTTGGATTTTGGTGAGCAGCGAGAACCAGCAAGACGAATGTTAACCCAGCCGACAGCTTTTCACAACACCCTTAAGCAACGAGGTGCGTTGCATCACCAGCTTGAAGCTGGACACAGACTCGCGACTGGCGGACTTGTCTAAACAACGGTTCCACCCGCGTATGCGCTCCCCTTGGTCGCTACCCATTAATGTAGAGCGGAGATTTTAGCTACCCTCTCCCCTTTGGGGAGAGGGGCTGGGGGGTGAGGGGTAACCATAAAAACTGGGCGACACATGTCTTTGCCCTCTTTTTGTGTCTGGCAAAGGGCGAACTTCTCCATGACAATTCAGTTGAGCAAGCAGTTGATCATTCCCACGGTTTCCAACACCTTGACATTCCCCCTTTGAGTTGCTAAACTACGCGCCCTGACAAGAGTCCTTTCTAAAACAACTCACGCCTGTTTAGGCACTGTCCGTGGAGGATCAATGGCGGATATCGAAGCCAAAGTGAAAGAAATCGTAGTTAGCGAACTGACCGTGGATGCCGACCAGGTTACCCTTGAGGCAGCCTTTGTGGACGATCTCGGTGCCGATTCCCTCGACACTGTTGAGCTGGTTATGAAGCTCGAAGAAGAGTTCGACATCGAAATCCCCGACGAAGATGCCGGTAACATCCGCACCGTCGGCGATGCCGTAACCTACCTCAAAGAGCACGCCTCCTAAAGCAGTTTACTACGGGTAAGCTCGCAGCGATTCGCTGAGATTGCGACATTGCTGTCTGAAGATTCACTGAGTAAGAGATGGGCGTTCGTTTGAGCGAACGCCCATCTTAACGGTGTGCTGTGAAAAGCACTTATTTTATGCGAACAGTTCTTCGGAGGTAAACCATGAGACGTGTCGTCATTACCGGATTGGGTGACGTAAACTCGGTAGGTCTGAACGTACCGGAAACCTGGGATAGCATTGTCGCCGGGCGTTTCGGAGTGGCTAGCACAACCGCCGTTGACCCCGACATCTACCCCAGCAAGGTAACCGCCGAGGTCAAGGGCTACGACCCCTACGATACCATTGACAAACGAACCGCCAAACGCGCCGCTCGTTTTGTCCAGTTCTCGTTGACCGCGGCGAAAGAGGCTCTCGAAGACTCCGGAATTGACCTTGAAGCGGTGGACCGCGATCGCTTCGGTGTCTTCATCGGTGTGGGCATCGGCGATATCATCACCATCGAACGGGCCGCCAAAAAGTTTGTAGAGCGTGGACCGAAGAGCATCAGTCCCTTCTTTATTCCCATGGTGATTGCCGATATGGCAGCGGGACAGGTCTCGATCGCCTCCGGACTAAAGGGACCGAACCTGGCGACGGTCAGTGCCTGCGCTTCAGCGACCCACGCCATCGGCGAGGCCTTCGATCACATCCGCAGCGGCAGAATTGAACTGATGCTGGCTGGCGGATCCGAGGCAGCGATTGGCAACCTGGGCTTTGGTGGATTCTGCTCCGCCCGGGCGCTGACTACTCGCGACTGCCCGCCCGAAGAAGCCTCCTGTCCCTTCGACTCCAAACGCGATGGCTTTATCATGGGCGAGGGCACGGGGATTCTTCAGTTCGAGTCCCTGGAACACGCCCAGGCCCGTGGGGCAAAAATCTACTGCGAGCTGGTCGGCTACGGACTCTCCAGCGACGGACATCACCTGACCGCTCCGGCACCCGGTGGCGAAGGCGCGGTTCGGGCGATGAAGATGGCTATCGAAGACGCCGGACTGAAGCCGACGGATGTTGATTACATTAACGCCCACGGAACCTCCACCGAGCTGAATGACAAGTACGAAACGATGGCGATCAAGACGGTTTTTGGTGAGCACGCCTACAAGCTTGCCGTCAACTCCACCAAGTCCCTGATCGGTCACGGTCTGGGAGCCGCTGGCGGTCTGGAAGCCGTCGTCGTCGCGAAGAGCATCGAGAACGGTCTGGTTCACGCCACGGCAAACCTTACCGACCCAAGCGAAGATTGCGATCTCGACTACGTCCCCGGCGACCACCGGAAGATGGAAAACAAGGTCGCTCTCTCCAACAGCCCCGGCTTGGGCGGACACAACGCCCGCATGGCGTTCAAACGCTTCGAGGGCTAGCAGCGCGATTCAATTTGTAAAACAGGGAGATGCCTCGCGGCATCTCCTTTTGTGTGTCCGCCCTCTGTTGATTATGACAAAGGGCAGGCACGGGGACCTGCCCCTACAACATCAAAACCTGTCAGGTGTTCTGACCGCAGGTCAGCCTTATGTCCAGCTTCAAGCTGGCACACCGCGTTGCCGGTCTGCAACTTAGCG
>JAIOSI010000138.1 GCA_021107695.1 bacterium | reverse complement strand
GGACGGTGAGTTCGTTGTTTACGAAATCCTCCGCGAGGGCAACCTGGACATCGGCTACGTTAGCTTCGAGAACCCGGAGCACAACGGCTACCTGATTACCGAGGATAGCTCCGACTACTCGCCCTCGATCTCCCCGGACGGAGAGTATCTCTGCGTCATCAGCAATCGTGATGGTCAAAACGACCTCTGCATCTACACCTGGAGCGGAGATTTCGTCCGTCGATTCACTGATAACAAAGATTTTGAGATGGAAGCCCGCTGGTCGTTCCAAAAATAACAACCCGCCGCCAGGGTGGACTAACCCGCGCTTATTGTGATAGACTCGCCGCAAATCTCTCAGATCATCGGGCTTTTTCGCAGGTTGGATAGACCTCTCCCTGCGGAGCCGCTCCAACGGTTCCTCGCTCTGCTGGAGCGTTGGAACCAGCGGGTGAACCTCTTCTCCCGCAGTGGGAGCTTTGCCTCGCTGGTGGCTTCATCGTTGACCGACTGCGCCGCCGTGGTTGCCCTGCTTGGGGGCAAGCCTGCTGGGGACGCTGATGAAACGACCGCTTCCGAAATAACCATTGCCGATGTCGGGGCGGGTAACGGTCTGCTCTCCATCCCGCTGACCCTGGCTCTGCCCACGGCAAACTACGAGCTTGTGGAACCCCGCGCCCGCCGCGCCAGCTTCCTGCGAAGAGCCGCCGGTATAGCAACAGCACGGGTAACCGTCTTCGACAAGCGGGTGGAAGAGCTTCCCCAGACACCCCGCTGGGACATCGCCCTGGTCAGGGCGGTCTGGCAACCGTCCATCGCCTGGGAGCGAATCGCGCCGCTGCTCAAAACGGGCGGGCGACTGGTCTGCCTCGCTGGTAAAGAAACCCCGCTACCGTCGGGAGACTGGCAGCAGCTTTACTACGACGAGCTGCTCCCTGACGCGGGGGATTATCCAGAGCGACGGCTGTTGATTCGACGACGATAGGAAGACACTACGCTAAAATCTATTGAGCTTGCTGTAAATCTAAGATAAGCAAACTAAATACAGCGGTGGCGCGACACTACGGAAATGATGTAAACTCCCGTAGGGGCACGGCGCGCCGTGCCCCTACAAATCCGCCATTAACACCAAGTTGTAAAAGTGTGGTGCAGCGCACCGCGCTGCTGGGGTGAGGGGCTGATACTGACACCACAGACTTTAGCAAATGTCTCGCCGAGTAAATCTGTAATCACGATATCCACCCTGTACCGACCAAAAGGGACTTGCTGTAAAATGACCCGACGCATTACCATTGCCAATCAGAAGGGTGGGGTGGGTAAAACCACAACCGCCGTCAATATCGGTGCCTCCCTGGCGACGCTGGGGAAGAGCGTTCTGCTGATAGATGTTGACCCCCAGGGCAATGTGGCATCGGGTCTGGGGGTGGATATCGGCGAGCGTCCGACCATCCACGATGTACTCCTTGGCAATGCTCCCCTGTCAGCGGCGATCTCGGAAACCACCAGCGAAGGACTCTACGTCGTCCCCAGTTCTCCGGCGATGGTCGCCGCCGAGCGAGAGTTGATCGCCGGAGCCGACTCTCCCTTCCGCCTTCGACAGGCGGTGGAGAAGCTGGACGGCTTCGACTTCATCCTCTTCGATACACCGCCGTCGTTGGGTATCCTCACGATCAACGCCATGCTCGCCTCGGAGAGCGTCATCATTCCGGTGCAGGCGGAGTATTACGCTCTTGAAGGGCTGACCCAGCTGCTCAGTGCGGTGGAGTATGTCCGCGACCGCCTGCGGCATCCCATCAAAATCGAAGGCTTTGTGCTGACGATGTTCGATTCCCGCACCCGCCTGGCTGGTGATGTGGAAAATCAGGTACGCAGACACTTTGGTAAGCTGGTTTACGAGACCATCATTCCCCGCAACGTTCGGCTCTCCGAGGCTCCCAGCCACGGACTGCCGGTGATCGACTACGCCCTGGCTTCCCGCGGAGCGCAGAGCTACCTCTCCTTAACCAACGAGATTCTCAGTGAAGCCTTCGCATAGGTATTTTTTAGGGGATAATCACTTGACTGTGGACTTGAGTGCAATACGAATACGCTGATAATGCACAGGTTATATCGCTAACTCAAAGCCACATCAAGGGCGGCTAAAAATGGCAGGGGCAGAAGCCCGGTTGATTTGAGGGTGCGTGGGTCTCTCACGGCTGACCCCATCTCTTATAATCTATTATGTTACAAACTGATACGGTTATTTTATAGCGAACATCTTTGCGTATCTGCTTCACCAGCCGGAGCTGCGTTACACCTCCGAAACGGAGCGGGCGGACAGGCTCAAGGTTTTCTGGGCGAAGCCCAGCTCTGTGATGCAACGCACCGCGTTGCCAGTCTCCTGAACTATTGGGTTATACAAAGGTCTCTTAGTGGCTAAACGGCGAACCGGCCTGGGACGAGGACTGGACGAGTTGATTGGAAATCTCAATCAGCCCGCCGAAGCCGCACCCAAGGCGGAGAACGAGGTTCGCCTCGACCAACTTGAACCAAATCCCTTCCAGCCGCGTAAGAACTTTAACGAGGAAGCTCTAAACTCTCTGGCGCAATCCCTCCGCTCCCAGGGTCTGCTCCAGCCCATCGTCGTCCGGCACAAGCCCGGTGAACCGGGGAAGTATCAGATCATTGCTGGCGAGCGTCGCTTCCGGGCGGCAAAGCTGGCTGGCTTTACCACGGTGCCGATTGTCGTTCGCGAGGTTGATAACAGTG
>JAIOSI010000056.1 GCA_021107695.1 bacterium | reverse complement strand
GTCGGCGGATTGAGGTACAGATTCGCTCTGAACGAATGAACTTCTTTGCCGAATACGGATTGGCAGCGCATTTTTCTTACAAACACGATGGCGAGCTTGATGGCGAGCTGGACAATGAACTACTCTGGCTCCGGCGGATTGTGGACTGGGAGAAGCAATCTGCGGATTCCTTCGTCAATACCGTTAAGGTTGACCTTTTCGCCGAGCAGCTTTTTATCATTTCGCCCAAGGGCGATGCCTTCGATCTACCCCAGGGTTCCACCGTGCTGGACTTCGCCTTCCACCTGCATACCGAGATGGGAATCCATTGTGCCGGTGCTCTGGTGAATGGACTTCGCCGCCCTATCAACTATCAGCTCAGTGCCGGAGATCGGGTTGAAGTGCTAACCGACGACGGCATCACGCCACGCCGAGGCTGGCTTCGCTTCGTTCATGCCCGACACACCCGACGGATGTTGCGGAAATACCTCCGCCTGCACGGGGTCTCTTCGCTAGTCAAGCGACAGCTAATTCAACTATTGCTAAAAGGTAACCTCTCACGGTATTATAGGCTGATGGATAAAATCGCTCTCTTCCCGGAGCTAGAGCTGACCAAAACCACCTACTCTCCCTTTGGCTCGGTAAATATCCGCATTAATGTTCGAATACCATCCCGTGAGGATGAGAGCATTGAGAAACGTGCCTGCATAGTAAAATTACAAAAACTATTCCCCGGATTAGAGGTTGAGGTAAAACGATGAGTCTATACACCCTCGGTCCGGCGATTGCCTTTACCACTACCCGCCGGGATCCCCCCAGCTTTGACCCCCTCGACCCCGCCCGCTGGCTGCTGGCTAAGGCTTCGCTGAAGGCGGAGTTCGCCCGCCTGGAGCAGGTACACGGCACGGAGGTTTACTTTGCTCAGAGGGCAACGGAGACCCCCTACCCAAAGGCTGATGCCATTGTAACCAATCGGCGTAGCCTGGCTGTGGTGGTGCTGACGGCGGACTGCGTACCGATTCTGCTTGCCGATGAAAAGAGCAGAGTGGTGGCGGCGATTCACGCTGGCTGGCGCGGGGTTTATAACAACGTCGTCCGTTCGGCTCTCTCCCACCTTTATAATCGCTTTGGAATTCAGCCCAAGGAACTCCACGTCGCCTTGGGACCCTCTATCGGCTCCTGTTGCTACGAGGTTTCCGACGAGCTGGCAACAAACTTCAGCGAACGCTGGGGAGCAGAGTACGTCTCCGAAAAAGAGGGGAAATCCCACCTCGACCTGCCCGGCCTGATTACCGACCAGCTTTTTCGCTATGGTGTCGAGTTTCACCGTGTCCAGAAGCGAGGGCAGTGTACCCTCTGCCATCAGAAACGCTACTTCTCTTACCGTGGTGGAGACGAACGAGGACGATTGGTTTCCGGAGTGATGCTCCCTGAGGCGCAACTGTAAACATCAAGCCTATTCTTTGGATACCTGTTAATATAAGAAAGGACAGCCGAGGCTGTCCTTTTAGTATTTTTCGGCAAACTACTCCACTATCCGCATCAGCAACCAGCGAGGTTTGCCGGAGCGACCACTGCGCTCAAAGCAGAGCTTCATTTCCAGCCCCTCGGTGGTGCGGAGGTGATAATGATGCCGCCGCAGATAACGCTCGCCGCTGCCGTGGGTGCAGGGACCGGTCTCTTTGTGTTGATCGAGAACCTCGGCGACGATGTACTCATCACCCCGCCAACGGAACCGACCGGGCAGCCCCGGCTCACCACGAGCCATTCCGGCGGTGTCAAAGCTGCCCTCGACTGGTGTAATCGTCTCGGCAATCAGTCTTTCGCCCATCGGGTTCCTCTCTGCCGCAGGGCGTATTGCAATACGCCTCTACCCGTTGATCAAATTTCTACTCCGGCAGCTTACCCTTCCAGAGGGATTGATTATCAAACCACCAGGCACGCTCCGTCCAGCTTCCGGGGTTGGCATCCTCGGTAACATGGCGGCGGTAAATCGCCAGCTTCGCGTCAATGTTGTCGATATGGTGCAGCACCAGTGCCTCACGGGTCTTGGGCAGGCTTGCCGCGCCGTACTCGTGTTTGCCGTGGTGGCTTAGAATCAGATGTTCCAGGTGTTTGACCAGCTCTTCGTCAACCTCATACTCTTCGGCAAAGCTCCGCGCCAGCTGCGCCCCCAGCACGATATGCCCGATCAGCCGTCCGTCGTCGGTAAAGTCGTAAGGCGGGCGGGCGTTGATCTCGGTGAGCTTACCGATGTCATGGAGCAACGCTCCGGCGAGGAGGAGGTCGTGATGCAGCTCTGGATACTTCTGGGCAAAGTAGAGCGCGTCCCTTGCCACCATGACCGTATGCTCCAGCAGACCACCGAGATACGCCTGATGCACCCGGGTTGCCGCCGGCCAGCGGCGAATCATCTCTTCGTTCTCGGTAAAGAGAGCCAGCACCGCCTCGCGGAGCTTCTCGTCGCCGATTGCCTCACTCATCTCGATCAGCTCGTCCCAGAGAACGTCAATGTCGTAGGGTGTTGTGGGCTGGAGCAGCTCTTCATCAAAACCCCGCTCCCGGTCATCATCGCGCACCTCACGAATCTCGTCAATCCGCAGTTGCGTACCATACTTATCGTTCTTTTCGATGACTCCCCGCACAGCGACATAGATTACTTCGGGGTCGGCAGCCAGGGCGAAGGAGTTATGGTTGGAGAACAGCACCGCCTGAATATGGGCAGAGCTGTCTGCAAGGCGCAACGTGAGGAAAGGATCGCCCCGCCGGGATATTCGTCGGCTGCGCTCCTGCACCAGCATAAATCCTTGATACTTAATCGGACCGGAATCCGCCAGGCGGATAGAATCAATCAGCGGGGATATTTCCAGCATCTTTTCTCCAGTTTTGCGGTAGAAACGTAATCGTTACTCATCGTCAGGCAATGAGTTATCTGTTAAACGCTCATGCCACTGCGAAATCAGGTTGAGCGCGGACAGCGGGGTCAGGCTTTCTGGTTTTATCGAACGCAGCTCCCCTGCCAGCCAACTATGATCGATAGCCTCGTCCTCAATAACACTAATAGAAAGCTGAGGGCTGGGGGCAATGACCTGTTCATTTTCAAACTGTCGAAGAAGGGCATTGGCACGACGGATGACCGTCTTTGGCAAGCCAGCCAGCTGGGCAACGTGAACGCCGTAGCTGCTGGTGGCGGCTCCCGGCTTTACCTGGTGGAGAAAGCGGATTTCCCCGCCGCTATCACTGATTGCCATCTGCTCATTAAAGCAGGCAGGCAGGCTCTTTACCAGTTGAATAAGCTCGTGGTAATGGGTGGCAAAGATTGTCCTTGCACCGAGGCGTGGCGAGTTGTGCAGGTACTCCGCCACCGCCCAGGCGATTGCCACGCCGTCGGAGGTGCTGGTTCCCCGTCCGACCTCGTCGAGGAGCAGCAGGCTCCGCCCGGTAGCACAGTTAACGATCCGTGCGGTCTCGGTCATCTCTACCATAAAGGTGGAAAGCCCCCGGGCGATGTCATCAGCCGCGCCGACCCGGGTAAAGATAGCATCAACCAGACCGAGGCGCAGACGACCCGCCGGAACGAAGGAACCCATCTGCGCCAGAATGACCATCAGACCGACCTGGCGCAGGTAGGTGGACTTACCCGCCATGTTCGGACCGGTCAGCACCATCAGCCGTCGTTCGTCGCTGCCAAAGCGACAATCGTTAGGAACGAAAGGCTCCTTGCTCCAGCGTTCCACCAAGGGATGCCGACCTGAGACGAGAGTCATTTCGCCGCTGTTGTCGAGGGTCGGTTGAGCCCAGCCACCCAGTGCGGCGACCTCCGCCAGACTGCCAGCGGCATCGAGCCTTGCCAGAGCAGCGGAGAGAGCCGTCAGCGGCTCCAGCCAGTGGGTCAGTTTATCGACAAGCTCGCGGAAGAGGTTCGCCTCCAGCCCGGAGAGATGCTCCCGACCCCGGGCGATTACCGCCTCTTTCTCTTTCAACTCCGGGGTAATGAACCGCTCGGCGGCGACGAGGGTCTGCTTGCGCTGATACTCGGCGGGAACCAGCTCCGCCTTGCTGCGCTGGACTTCGATGTAGTAACCGAAGACCCGGTTGAAGCCAACCTTCAGCCCGTGGATTCCGGTGCGCTCCCGTTCGCTCTTTTGCAGCTCACGGAGCCACTGCTCTGCCTCTTGCAGCTGCGCCTCGGCTTCGTCGAGGCGTTGATTATAACCGCGGTTAATGACACCACCGGAACCGACCTTGCCCGGATCCTCAACCAGAGCCTGCTCCAGCAGCTCCAGTGGTTCTGTAGCTAACTGGAAGCCGCTGAGGAACTCTGCCCAGGCATCGTCTTTGAGTTGAGCGATGAACTCGCGCAGCTTCGGCAATCGGCGCAGGGCATTACGAATCAGAACCAGGTCGCGGGGGAAGGCGCGCCTGAGCGAAAGCCGCCCCAGCGAGCGTTCAAGGTCTCCCATTCCCAACTGCTCGTTACGCAAGCTCTCCCTGAGTCGGGGATGCTCCACCAGCTCTGCGATAACCGCCTGGCGGGTCAGGATTGGGTTCAGCCGCGCCAGCGGGGCAATCAGCCAGCGACGGAGCAGTCGCTTTCCCGGCGGAGTGAGGCAGCGGTCGAGAAGAGCCGAGAGGCTCCGTTTGCTGCTGCTTCGGTCTCCGGCGGAGCTGACAAGCTCCAGGCTATCTACGGTTGCCGGGTCGAGGCGCAGAAACTCGTCGGCGGTTAAAGGCTGTGGAGGACGGAGCTTGAGCTAATTGCCCAGCTGCGTTTCTTCAAGATAAGCTAGAATCCCCCCGGCGGCGCACCCCGCCAGCTTCATCTCCTCAACGCCAAAACTCGCCAGGCTCGTAACGGAGAAGAAGTCCCGCAGGCGGCGACTCGCCGATGGTTGACTGAACTCATTATCTCCACGCAGGGTAACCGGAATGCTCCGCTCCAGACTTCCCCGCAGATGCCCCACCGCTTCGGGAAGCAGCAGTTCACGGGGGCTACGCCGGATGACCTCCGCCAACGCTCTGTCCCTGGCATCGGCTCCGGTGAACTCCGCCAGCAGCAGCTCTCCGGTGGAAAGCTCTGTCAACGCCAGTCCATAGCCCCGGCGACCTTCGGTCAACGCCGCCAGATAGCTGGTTTCACTATCGGGCAGTAGTTCGTCTTCATAGATAGTTCCCGGTGTGTAGAGTCGCACCACACCCCGCTCGACCAGTCCCTTCGCCTGCGCCGGGTCTTCCAGTTGTTCAGCGAGAGCCACGTACCTTCCCGCCGCCAGAAGCTTTGGCAGATAGGTATCGAGAGCCTTGATCGGGATTCCAGCGAGGGGAATCGCGTCTTCCTTGCCTTTGTTCCGGCTGGTCAGGGTGATGCCGAGAATCTCCGAGGCGACGACGGCATCCTCGCCGAAGGTTTCGTAGAAGTCGCCCATCCGAAAGAGGAGGAGATAGGCGGGATACCGCTCCTTCATCGCGTTGAACTGCCGCATCATCGGCGTTGGAGGCGGCGGCGATGATGAGGATTCTGATTTCTTCTTTGGCATAATTGGCTCGATTATGGTGTAACCTTAGATTTCCAGCAGAAAGATGCTGCTGGTGTTCTGGTCAATCAGGTAAAGCTCGTTCAGCGTGTTCCCCGCCAGGGAACCCGGGCGCAGCGACTGTACATTTGGTTCGTTACGACGGGTCGGTGCCAGCGGAGAGAGTCGATGCTTGTTGAATAGCACCGCTCCCAGCTCCAGCTTGCCCAGTGAGTTGAGATCAAGATCGAAGAACTGAAGACGGTTGTTATCGCCGCCCTCGGCGACCACCAGCACACCCTCGTCGGTAACGGTCAGGTCAACCGGAGAGCGAAGCTGACCCAGGCGAGAACCGTAGTCGGTCAGTTCACTTTGGTACTCGCCAGCGTTGGAATAGACCACAATCCGGCTGTTGGCGGTGTCCAGAACGTAAATCCGTCCATCGGTCGCCAGAGCCAGCTTTTCTGGCTTTGGCATTACTCCGCCGCTATGCGACTGTAGGCCGACCTCGAACTCCACCCGCTTTGAAAAACCATACGCCTGGATGCGCCGATTGTCCATATCGGCGATGATAAGCTTTTCGCCATCGTGAACCACATCCTGGGGGCGAGAAAGCTCGCCACGCCCGTTGCCTATCCCACCGTAAATCCGCCCCGGCGTGCCGTCATTGCTGAACTTACGCACCTCGTGGTTCTGGCTGTCGAGAACGCAGAGGTAGCCGAGGTCATCCCGGGTTACGGCAACCGGACCACGCAGCGAACCAGAGATTGTCTTTATCGCCAGGCGTTGACCCCGCCCCAGCAGAACCTGTTTTAGCTGCCTTGACGAGAGGCTGTGTACCTGTGAACGATGGAAGTCGATGACGAAGAGTTCCTCGCCCTTGAAGTCAACCGCGTAGGGAGAGGGACAGAGGCGGCTAAAGGGCAGGCGGTCGTTCCGGGTGAGGTTATAGGCTCCGACGGCTTTTACCGAAGCCAGTCGCTCGCGCAGCCGGGAGGTGTTGCTGATGACTCTTTTCGATTCCGGCTTTTTGCTGATGTTTGGGAGAGGCGGCGACTTTGGCTTGCGGCGTTCTTCGTCTCGCTTTTTAGGAGGATGCTCGACCAGCTTGGTGCCAGCCTCATTGGAGCCTTGCTTCGTTGATTCCGTCGAAATGTTTAGCTTCCGGGGTGAACTAAAACAAGCTGGCGGTTTACCTGCCAGATAGACGGCGTTGCGTCCTTTTTCTTTGGCGGCGTAGAGTGCTTCGTCGGCGGCGGTAATCAGCTTCAGTGGTGAATCACCGTGCCTGCCCGATTCCGAGACACCGAAGCTGGCGGTCATCTGGAAGCTAAGCTCACGCTCCGGTACGGGAATACTACTGTCAGCCAGCCTTGCTCTGGCTTTCTCTGCCTGTTGAGCAGCTTCCCGCAGGCTCGCTCCCGGCAGCACCAGTACCAACTCCTCGCCACCATAGCGAGCCGCAAAGCCCTTCTTCACTACCGACTGCATCACCGTCG
>JAIOSI010000029.1 GCA_021107695.1 bacterium | reverse complement strand
GGAGATTTTCATGCAGGACAAACAGATTGCAGCGAAGTACGACCCCTCCGAACTTGAACAACGCTGGTTTACCCGCTGGCAGAATGCCGGGCATTTTAAGCTGAACGAAGATGCGCCCGGCTCGGTTTACACCGTGGTCATTCCGCCGCCGAACATCACCGGCTCCCTCCATGTGGGTCATGCTCTCAACAACAGTATCCAGGACATCCTGATCCGCTTCAAGCGGATGGCGGGGTTTAAGGTGCTTTGGCAGCCGGGAACCGACCACGCTGGCATCGCCACGCAGAACAAGGTAGAACAGTCTCTGGCAAAGGATGGCAAGACCCGCCACGATCTGGGGCGGGAGGGTTTCATCAAGAAATGCTGGGAATGGCGGGAACATTTTGGTCGTGATATTGTCGAGCAGTTGAAGCTCCTCGGCTGCTCCTGCGACTGGGAGCGTGAACGCTTCACGATGGACGAGGGACTCTCCCGTGCCGTGCGGCAGGCGTTTAAGAAGTACTACGACGACGGGCTGATCTACCGGGGCGCACGGATGGTCAACTGGTGTCCGCGTTGCCACACCTCGATCTCCGACCTGGAGGTCAAGCACGAGGAACGCAACGGAAGCCTCTGGTACATCGACTATCCCCTCGCCGACGGTTCGGGGAAGCTGACAGTGGCTACGACCCGCCCGGAGACCATGCTCGGCGATACTGGCGTGGCGGTGCATCCCGCCGATGAACGCTACAAAGACTTCATCGGCAAGGCGATTGCTCTGCCGCTCACCGACCGAGAGATTCCCATCGTCGCCGACGAACATGTTGACCCGGAGTTCGGCACCGGCGTGGTCAAGGTAACTCCGGCCCACGACTTCAACGATGCCGAGATTGGTCTGCGGAACAAGCTGCCCTCGCTCATCGTTATCAACTATAAGGGCGAGATGACCGAGGATGCCGGAGCCGCCTACACCGGGCTGACTCGGGAAGAGTGCCGCAAGAAGGTCATCGTCGATCTGGAGGCGAACGGTCGGCTCAGCAAAACCGAGGACTACGCCCTCTCCGCTGCGACCTGCGACCGCTGCCATGCAGTCATCGAACCGCTGGTGAGCGAGCAGTGGTGGCTCGATGTGGAGAAAATCAAGCAGCCCGCCATCGAGGTTGTGAAGAACGAGAAGGTACGCTTCTTCCCGGAACGCTGGACGCGGATATACCTGGACTGGATGGAGAACCTCCAGCCCTGGTGCATCAGTCGCCAACTTTGGTGGGGACATCAGATTCCGGTCTGGTACTGCGATGCCTGCGACGCGACCATCGTCGAGGCGGAGACCCCCACCGCCTGCCCCAAATGCGGTGGCAAGCTGCGCCAGGAGGAGGACGTGCTGGACACCTGGTTTTCCTCGGCACTCTGGCCCTTGTCCACGCTGGGCTGGCCTGATAACGAAGAGGAACTGGCGAAGCTCTATCCCACGGCGGTTCTCTCCACGGCTCCGGACATCATCTACCTCTGGGTGGCACGGATGATTATGAGCGGAATGTACTTCCGCGACAAAGAGCCGTTCCACAGCGTCTATCTCCACGCCACGATTCTGGCGCAGGATGGCAGGCGGATGAGCAAATCTCTGGGGACGGGAGTTGACCCCCGCGAGATTATCAGCGAGTACGGCACCGATGCCCTGCGCTTTACCATCGTTTCGCTAACAGGGCAGGGGCAGTCAGTGAAGCTCTGGAACGACCGCTTCACCGTGGGAAGGAACTTCGCCAACAAGCTCTGGAACGCCGCCCGCTTCCTGCGGCTCAATGTGGCAGAGACAGAACTCGAAGAGACAGCACCACTGTCTGCGGAAACCCTGCCCGATGCCGATGAGACCCAGCTCGAAGACCGCTGGATAATCTCCCGACTCGGGCGACTGGGACGGGATGTTACCAAGGCATTGGAGAGCTATCGCTTCAACGAGGCGGCACGGTCGATCTACGATGCCTTCTGGCACGACTACTGCGACTGGTACCTGGAACTGATCAAGCCCCGGCTCTACAGCGACGATCCAGCGGAAAAGCAGCAGGCACTCAGCGTGGCACTCCACGGAATGCGCCTGGTGCTGAAGCTGCTCCATCCGATCATGCCCTTCATCACCGAGGAGCTGTACCATCACCTCTTCCCTAATGCGCCGAAAGATCTGATGGTCAGCCCCTGGGAGGACGGCGAAGATTGGTCGTCTCACCTGTTCTGCGAGGAGATGGTCGGGAAGCTTCAGGAGTTGATCGAGGCGGTGCGCAATGTCCGTGGCGAGATGAACGTCCCACCAGGGGCGCAGATTTCCCTGCTCATCAAGACCGAGGACAGCGAGCTTGCCGAGGTGATAGAAAAGCACCAACACTACTTCGCCAACCTGACCCGTGTGGAAGAACTGACCGTGGGAGCCGACCTGACCAAGCCTGATGGCGCGGCGGCAACCGTGGTCGGTGCGCCGCTGCTTTACCTGCCGCTCAAAGGGGTGATCGACTTCGCCGCCGAGGCCGAGCGGGTGAAGAAGGAGCTGGGCAAGCTGCGGGGACACTTGACCGGAACCGAAAAGAAGCTGGCGAACGAGAGCTTCGTCTCCCGCGCACCAGCCGAGGTTGTGGAACATGAACGAGAGAAATGCAACCGCCTTGCCAGCGAGATAGAGGCTCTGGAGAAGCATCTCGGACAGATCGAGAAGATGATCTAGCAACGCAGTGCAGTCGTAGGGGCGGACCTATTCTTGATGAGGATTGGTGTCCGCCCTTTTATAAACAGCCCCCTCCCTCTTTGGGGATGAGGGATTAAGGGAGGGGGGCAACGTGGTGCGTTGCATCACAGTACCGGGCTTCGCCCGGAGCACCTTGAGAAGAATCAGGAACATTAACTTTATAGCCCCCCTCTCCCCTCTGGGGAGAGGGGCTGGGGTGAGGGGTAGAACAACAAAAAAGGGCGAACACAAGGTTCGCCCCTACATTCATAACGATAACCGATACAACCTAGAACACGCTCAGGTTCAAATACTCGCGGGGATTGTCGATGATGTTGTCCAGCAGCACCTGCGCTTTGACCAGGCTCTCGTCGAGACCAGCGTAAATGGAGTCATCGTAAATCAGCTTGCCCAGGGTTCCCTCGCCAGAGGCGATAGTCGCGACGATGTCGTTGATGTGATCCACGGCGTTGACGGCGTTGGCACTCATCAGGTCAAAGCGTTCGATTGCCGACTCCAGGTGGGGCAGGGAGCGGTAGAGGGTCCCATCCACATTGGCGGTGATGTGGCTGACATCACGAGTAATCCGGGCGACATCATCGGTAATATCACGAAGATTGCGGATTGTGGCGAGGATTTCCCCGGAGGACATCCGGGTAATGGCGTCCATCTCGGCGAGCATACTCTCGATATGCCCGAAGGCTCGCTTGAGTTGGGCAACGGTCTCTTCATCCAGCAGTTCGGAGAACTCGGCAAGGGCCTCGCCAATCTTTGCCGTGATGTTCCCTGCTGATTCAAACAGCTCTTCAATCCCCACGGAACGCTCGCCGTAGATGGTTGCTCCCGGAGCGATCGCCGGGCTGCTGGGGGTTCCTGTGGTGATGTCGATGTACTTGTCCGCCATGAAACCCTTGATGCGGATGGCGACGACGGAGTCCTCGCGCACCACAACCTCTTCATCCAGCGAGAGGACGACCTTCACCATCAGCTCATCGGCACCATCGGGTTGGAACCACTCTACCGACTCCACGCTGCCGCCGCGAACTCCGGCATAGAGAACCTTCGCGTCGGGAACCAGTCCGGCGGCGGAGTCGAAGATGACGATCAACTCGTAATTTTCCTCGAACCATCCCAGGTCTCCCACCGAAAACAGCAATCCCAGAAAAACGATCAGGGAGATGACGATGGTCAGGCCGACTTTAAGTTCTGGAGACATGCTCATAGGGCTGCCTTTAATGGCTACTCGCACGGTTGCTAACCGTGCTTGAAAACGTGCTAAAGGTGAAGTGGATCAATAGGACCGTGGGACAGCCCGTTGATAAACTGCTGCACGTAGGGGTTCTCCGTCTCACGGGTTTCTTCGGCTGAACCCTCGAAGATGATTTTTCCTTTATGCAGCATGGCTATTCGCTCGGCGGTTTTGTACGCCGAATCCATATCGTGGGTGATAATCACCGTGGTGGTGTTGGTGAACTCCTTGATCTTATTAATCAGCTCGTTGATCGCCTGGGCGGTGATGGGATCCAGTCCGGAGGTCGGCTCGTCGTAGAGGATGATCTCCGGGTCGGCGACCAGAGCGCGCGCCAGTCCGGCGCGTTTCTGCATTCCGCCGGAAAGCTCCGCTGGCATCAGCACGGCTGTTCCGCCGAGTCCGACCTGCTCCAGTTTTTCCTCGACGATTCGATCTATCTCTTCGACTGGGGTATCGCTGTGGTTATCGAGGAAGAAGCCGACATTCTCCCGAATGTTAAGGGAGTCGAAGAGGGCGGAGAACTGAAAAACATAACCCACCCGCGCCCGGACGGAGTACATCTCGCGCAGCCCGATGGTGTTTATGTGGCTGCCCAGGCACCAGACGTTACCCGCGTCTGGATTGAGCAATCCCAGAACGTGCTTAATCAACACGCTCTTGCCGGTGCCGGAGCGTCCGATAATAGCAATAGAAGAACCGCGCTGGATCGTAAGATCAATGCCCTCAAGAACCCGCTTCTCGCCGAAGCTCTTGTGCAGCCCTTCAATTTTAATGACGGTTTCTGACATATTTTCCTACTGGGCTTCGCCCAGAACACCTTGGTCTTTCCTGCCACTCACGTTGTTCGCTGCCCGTCAAATGGGACGGAGACTGTTGCAAAAGCCTGAGCCGTTAGCCCCTCACCCCAGCCCTCTGCCCAGAGGGGAGAGGGAGAAAAGGGAGCGACCAGCAACGCAGTGTCTTTCCCTGAATATCTACCAATCACACGTAGGGGCGAACCTTGTGTTCGCCCTTGCCAGACTAGCCCCCCATCCCGACCTTCCCCCCAGAGGGAGGAAGGGGAAAGGTTGAGCGACCAGCGTGAGCGGTAGATTGCTCAAGATTTTCCGGGCGCAGCCCGGGTCTGTGTCCAGCTTCAAGCTGGTGGTGCGGTACACCGCGCTGCTCAATCGAAGGCGAGGAAGAAGAGCGTCGTCAGAATAACATCGAAGATGAGAATGTTGACCGAGCTGATGACGACGGCGTTGGTGGTGGAGCGACCGACACCTTCGGCTCCGCCAAAGGTATGGAAGCCGAAGTAGCAGCTGATAATCGTCAGCACCTGACCAAAGGTAAACGCCTTGATCAGTCCGGAGACCATATCCCAGGCATCGGAGAACGACCCCAGCTCGGCGATGTAAACCCCGGGGTCAACATCGGCCATCACAATACAGACGAAGAAGGAGCCAACCTGGGCTACCCCCATCGCCAGTGCGGTAAGGATTGGTGCCATGATCGCCATCGCAATTATTCGGGGGGCGATCAGATAAGTATAGGGGTCGCTTGCCAGGGTCTCTAGCGCGTCAATCTGCTCGGTAACCCGCATGGTTCCCAGTTCGGCAGCCATCGAGGCACCAACACGACCGGAGAGCATAATGGCGGTAAGGACAGGTCCAAGCTCACGGGCGAAGAGGACGGAGACCATCCCGCCGACGTAGCCCTCGCCACCGAAGCGAGCGAGCTGGTTCACCGACTGTAGGGCGATGACCATCCCCGTGAAGAGCGCGGTAAGGGTTACCACGGCGATGGAATCCACGCCGAGGCGCATCATTTGCTCGACGATCAGCTTGCCCCGGGGACGCTGGATGAACATCCGCTTGATGGTATGCCCGTAGAAGAGGGCGATACCGCCGACGGAGCGGACCTTGCCGAGGAACCAGTTTCCGATTTTTTCGATTTTATTCATCCTTACATCATTTTAATATGTACGTTTTCGCTTAAGCTCGATAGTGGCGGGGAACTCGGGAGGACAAACCGCAGGTAACCTCGTAGGGGATGGTGTCCATCCAGCTGGCTACCTCCTCGACACTGATAAGTTCGCCGGAGTAGTCTTGCCCCAGCAGGGTTACCACCTCGCCAGCGATTACATCTTCAAAGCCGGAGAGATCAACCATGCACATATCCATACAGATAACGCCGATGAGCGGTCGGCGTTCGCCCCGAACCAGCACCTCTGCCTTGTTGAGCAAGCTCCGTCGCCAACCGTCGGCATAGCCCAGGGGCAGCACCCCAACTCTGGTGTCTTTTTCAAGGGCAAAGCGTCGCCCGTAGCTGATGGTGGTTCCGGCGGGGAGCTGTTTGACCAGAGCGATCCTGGCGCGGAGCGTGAGAGCCTGTTTCAACCCAAGTTCCCGGCTGACGTGGGGGCTGGGATAGGAGCCGTAAATCGCCACGCCGGGGCGTACCATGTCGAGGTGGCTTTCGGGCAGGTCGATAATCCCGGCGGAGTTCGCCGCATGGCAAAGCTCCGGGGTTATCCCAACCTCAGCAAGCTCTTCCTTAACACGCTTAAAACGCCTAAGTTGTTCCAGCGCAAAGGATTTATCTTCGCCATCGGCAAGGGGGAAGTGGGTCATCAACCCGGAGATCCGCAGGTCGGTGAGAGCGGCTATCTGTTTAACTACCTCCACAGCTTCCTCGTGCCAGACACCGAGGCGACCCATTCCGGTGTCAATTTTAACATGAACGGGGTAGCCCTGTTTCTCCTGATAGCCGTGATGGTGGAGCCGTTCGACAAGGGCTTTTGCCAGGGCAAGCTCGGAGAGTACCGGAGTGAGGCGGTACTTGATGACTGCGTCCAGCTCGTCAGCCAGCGGCGAGACCAGGCAGAGGATCGGCTCGTCGTAGCCCGCCTGGCGTAGCTCGACCCCTTCGTCCACAAAGCTGACACCAAACCAGTCGGCGTAGCCGTGGAGGGTCTGGGCGACCTGGAGCTTGCCGTGACCGTAGGCATCGCTCTTGATAACCGCCATCATTTTCACGCCGCTACCGACCCGCTCCCGCAGGGAGAAGAAGTTGTCGCGGATGGCATGAAGGTCAACCTCCGCCCAGATTGGTCGGTTAGGGTACATGGGGATTTTTATGGAAGGCTGTTGTTAAATAATGAAAGTAAAAGTAACGGTGTATGATGTGTGGCAGGTTTGTAGGGGCACGGCGCGCCGTGTCCCTACGGCTGGTTGCTCCTAAAACGTCTCCCTTAACCTTCTCCCTGATAGACTCCCTGGTATCCGGTGGTAGTGGAGGATAGCTGGTGGAAGACCAGTTGCAGCACTCGGGCGCGGCGGTGGAGGAGCAGCCCGGCTGGATGATGGACGACCAGCAGCCCCTGACCGTAGCCGGAGTAACCGGCGTCCCAGACCGCGCTGGGCAGGGTCGCCCCCATCCGCAGCAGACTGGAGCGGGGTTTGCCCAGGGCGATTATGTTCCGGGGCAGGTTGACCTTCTCCGCATAGCGGATCAGCCAGCCCCCCGGTGGCAGGAGCAGCGAGTCGTCTTTCCACGGGAGAGGCTCGGTCTCTGGCAGGCGCCGGGCGGAGTTATCGAAGTCCAGGCTGCCCGGAGTTTCTCCGATAAAACGCTCGACCTCAGCCACGGTGAGGTCGAGTCCGTTGGTGGTAAGCTGTCGCTCCGGGTCAGGGAGATTTTCCATCAGCGGTGGTGTTGCCCGGAGGAGTTTCTTTAGTTCGTCGGTGGCTAATATCATCGGAGGTTCCCGCCGCTGTCGAGACTCTTGATAGCCGCCCAGGTTTTATCCCGTTCGTGTTCTTCGCTGTCCTTGATGATGTGGTCAATCAGCTCGGCAAGGCGCAGGTCGGTTGCCAGCCCCCGGTGTTTGTTGAAGTAGCGATTGGAGATGTCATAGAGCATTTTCTCCAGTTCGGCTTCCTCCAGAAACAGGTGAACCGAGCGATAGAACCGCTCCAGCATCTCGTTGTAGCACTTAACTACATCCGCCGCCAGCTTGAATTGGTGCCGGAAGCGCAGCAGGGATTTTTCGTCGCCACCCAGTTCGAAGTATTCCAGCTCCGGATGCAGCACCATGCTCTCCGAGAGTGCCTTGCCAAACATCCGCTCGGCACCGTTTATGGTAAGGCGGGTCTTGCCCATCGCGGTTACGAACTCATCAATAATCTTTGAGAAAAGCCGAATTAT
>JAIOSI010000087.1 GCA_021107695.1 bacterium | reverse complement strand
TCCAGGGTTCGCCGATGCCGACATCGAAGTTGTTTACGTAAACGACGGGGACGACGGCTATTTCGTGATAGTAGCCATCGGCGAGGTTGAGTGCCCAGTAGGGTATGTAGAGCTGGGTTCCGGAGAAGTCGAGCATGTTATCGGATACGTCGAAGGAGACCGTGGCGGCGGCGACATTGCCGTTGTAGTCCGACCAGTCGGTACTGGCGGCGTAGAGTGGCGTGCCGTCGGAGAAGACGAAGTGGAGTACCACCTGCCCAGAGCCGCCGTAGCAGTTGTAGAGCGCGCCGTCAATGTTTACAGCCATCCCGTAGCCGTAGGGGGTATCGAGGTTGTGGGTAACGTTGGTGGCGGCAATCTCGGCGTAGGGATAGCCGACTTCGGTGGTGTAGATGTCCGGGTTGTAGGTGTCCACGTAGGTGGTTTTGTCCGGGGAGTAGTCGGTGTAGTCCGGCTCGACGGGATCGGGATAGTCGTAGGTAACGTCGTCCGGGGTGTTGATGATCAGGTCCTGACAGACGTAGCCCTCGACGGAGACCTGACGCATTGCATCGTAGGATATCCAGCCAACGCCACCGTCAGCCCAGCCGGTTCCCCAGGAGTTGAAGATTTTGAAGGCGTTCTTGCTGTCGTCGAAGCCGATGGCGACCACGGCGTGTCCGCCGGTGTTGTAGCCAGAGTAGGAGGTATAGACCTCGCCAGAGCCGAGCATACCGAGGTAGTCGTCCACCATAATTCCCAGCATGACCGGGAAGCCGCTGGCGATCTGCGCCTTCATCTCGGCGGTGTCCATCACGTTGACCCGTCGCCAGGTGGCGATTCGGTAGGGATTACCCCTGCTCCTGGTCGCTGCGGAGGGCTGCTCCTCACAGCTGTACTGATTGTAGTCGAAGTCGCTGATGGGGACTACGCCCTGCTCGGTGAGGATGTTGAAGGCGTCCACGTAGGCGGAGCCGGAGTAGCGGTTGCCCGGCGGATAGGCGAGCTGATTGTAAACGTAGGAGGGTGAGAACTGGTGGTCGGAATCGTTGATGTTCCAGCCCCGCTCGACCCCTTCCTGATAGGTTTTGACGGCGTAAGCCGCCGCCCAGCCGACGCAGGAGGATTGCTCGCCCTGGTCGCGGGGGGTGGGGAAGTATTTTTGCAGGTCGGCACGCGAGGGCAGCTCGCCCATCAGAGGAGGTGAAGCGAGGGGGATGGAGCGATACTGGGTCTCGTCGGCGAAGACCAGCCCGGTGGAGCGACCTTCTGCTATGACGGTGGAGATGCTGGCGAAGAGGAGAATCAGCAGGGTGATGAACAGAGTTTTCTTTAACATCGTTACCTCCGGTTTTGTGGTGGCATCGGTCTGACATCGCGCATCTTTGTCAGCTGTGAGAGCTTTATGGACTGCAAAGTGAATTTGGAAGGTTGAGTAATAATAGCTCAAAATCGGATTTTTTTCAGGTTTCTCGAAGGTGAGGGTACGGTAGTTCAGCGAGGTCTCTTCAAACTAGACGCAGAAACCTGGATTAGTGAATAGAAAGAGGGCGGATTGCTCCGCCCCTTTTTTATATCAGCAGCTACTATCTTAGTAGAAGTACACTCCCAGGACTTCCCCTGTATCGGCGTTTAGAACAACCGCTGCAGCAAAACCATCATCGCCGAAATAAATCATCCCGGCTACATTGTCAACCTCCGGGAAAGTAACCGAACCTGAAGAGATTTGGAAAAAGCGGTCGTTGTAATCAAGGCTCCCTTCATTAACCGCAGCATCCATCGTCGTTATCCAGCCGGATACATTACCGTTGTTGTAAACAGGCAGTCCATCCTCTGCTTCAATCTGTGTATCAGTAGTGAATGAGGTCTCACCGCTTGCGTCCACGTTAACCCAGAGACAATCATAATAATCCGCAGCAGCCCCGTCATCATAATAGTAAAATGTCCAGTCAGCCTCCACGTTGTCCTCTATCAGGCCGTCTGCCTCAATGGGAAATGCATCAGCCATACACAGAACCCCGTCAGGCATTTCTGCATCGCGAACCTCGTTGGCGATCTTCCTTGCCCATTCATAGGAGCGAGCGGTCTTTTCTCCACTACTGGTGCCACCAGTGCCGGTTTCACAGCCGACCAGGGTTACCAGCAACACAACTGCCAGCAGGGCAACAAGTTGTAACCTATCCATGATTCCTCCAAAGGAAAACCTTTACGGGACACTATTATCCCGCACGTGTTTAGTGTAGTCCTGATTATCGAATATTGCCAGAAAAATCGTTACCTAAAAGTTGAACCACACTCTTAGTATGGACTATACTGAACGGGTTGCTGCTTTGAAAGGATGTAAGGTGAAGACTCCACCGAAGGTAGTTCAGTGGCTGGCTGGCTCCGAGTATCCCTGGGTGCGGCGGATCACCCGTGATGAGTTGGGGGCGGAGGTCAGCGAACCAGCGTTGAACGAGGCTGTTCTGGAGTCCACGCTGATCCGTCGGATAGTCGAGCTGCTCCACGGTAACTGGCTGATGGTCAAGGGACACAACAAGTCCGACCATCCGCTCAACCTGCTGCGGATGCTTCACCAGCTGGGGGGCGGTGCCGCTGATTCTCTTCTGGCGGAAATGCTCGACCGGGTCTTCGGGCGGGTCTCCCCGGAGGGACTTCCGCTGACCGAGGTTATCGAGGGACGCTGAGGTTCAAAAACCGGTGAGCCGTTGATGTGGTACGCCTGCGATGCTGCGATTTACGTTGGTGTTGATGCTCGAATTGGGATGATCGATGACCACCGTGTCCGCCGGGCGGCGGAGACCATCTTAG
>JAIOSI010000021.1 GCA_021107695.1 bacterium | reverse complement strand
CGGGAACTCGTGCCGCTGCGTTGGGTGGATACACCGCGCTCGGTTGCCGCAGCACCGAGGGACTGGTGATGGACAACCAGACCGTCGTTCGCTACGTCCGCTCGCGCTCAGCCCGTGATGGAGTTGTGCGGGTTTATCCCATCGGCACGGCAACGAAAGGTAAGAAGGGAGAGCGGCTGACCGAGATTGGGGAAATCGCAGCAGCGGGAGCGGTGGCTCTCTCCGACGATGCCCGCTGTGTTGACGATGCCTCGATGATGCGACGAATTCTGCTCTACGCCGAGATGTTTTCCCTGCCCGTATTTTCCTTTCCCCAGGATACAGAGCTTGCTGCCGAAGGTTTGGTCAACGAGGGGGTGGTAAGTACCCATCTCGGTTTGGCGGGAATCCCTGCCGTGGCAGAAGAGGTCATCGCCGGGCGGGAGATGATTCTGGCGGAGTCGTTAAACTGCGCCGTCCACCTTTCGCCAATCTCCTCAGCCAGCACCGTGGAGCTGCTCCGCTACGCTCAGGAGAGGGGAATCAAGCTCTCCGCCGAGGTTACGCCACACAATTTGTTGCTCACCGAGTCTGCCTGTGAGGGCTATCAAACCGACGCTCTGGTTTCACCGCCGCTCCGGAGCGAAGCAGATCGACAGGCATTGATAGAGTCCGTAGCCGACGGCACCGTGGCAATAATTGCCACCGACCACTCGCCCTGTACCGTGGCGGAGAAGAAGACCGAGTTCACAAAAGCCGTACCAGGCATCGCCGGACTGGAGACCGCTTTTCCGCTGCTCTTTACCAAGCTGGTGGAGTCGGGACTCCTGACGCTGTCCCGATTGGTTGATGCGATGAGTACCCAGCCTGCTCGGCTGCTCAACCTGGCTTTAGGAACACTAACGCCCGAATTGCCCGCCGATGTGTCTATCTTCGATCCTGAGCAGGAGCGAAAGGTGGATGTTCGCAGCTTCAAGAGCAAGGGAATGAATAATCCCTTCGACGGCTGGAAATTGCGCGGCTGGCCGGTGCATACCATTGTTGGTGGCGAGTTCATCGTTCGTGATGGGAAATTGACAGTTCCTTAGCAACGGTTGACCCTTGGGGTAGTTATCGGTATCGATAGCGTTGCTATCAACGGAACGGAGGGATTCCCTCCGTTTTGTCTTCTTGAGTTCGAGAAAAGCATAATTCCTGGAAAACACAATTGGGATAAGCTGAATATAAAAACATGATTTCGCTTGGGCAAGTTACAATACGGCTGTTTGGAATATATAATTTTGATGACTATACTGATATCATCTAGTGACTACCAACCTGCAAGTGGCAATTATTATGTATTCGTGGATACTGCGATATATAGATGCACTCAGACTAATTGTTAAAATCGATATAAAAAATGGACTCCGCTTTTGCGGAATCCACCTCTATCCGATAATGTTGGTTATGCGCCCTACTTCTTCTTTTTGTGGCGATTTGCCCGACGTTTCTTTTTACGCTTATGGGTAGAAATCTTCTTACGCTTTACTTTTTTGCTGGATCCCAAAGGTTCACCTCACTCCTGATAATGACAATTTTCCTTCAGTCTGCTCAGACGGCGGGATGTTAACAAATCGCAGACCAAACGTCAATAGCAGACGACGGAAACAAACTATCACCGGTCGCTATCGCTTGTTGTAGGTAGAAATTCCTGCCACCAGCACATCCATCGCCTGTTCCAGCTCATCGCAGTTGAGTACATAGGCGATGCGGATTTCCTGAATACCCAGTCCCGGAGTGGCGTAAAAGCCCGGTCCTGGTGCAATCATCACGGTACGCCCGTCGAGCTGGAAGTCGGTCAGCAGCCACTTCGCAAACTTCTCCACATCATCCACCGGAATCTTCACCATCGCATAGAATGCCCCCTCCGGCTTGCTGGCTACGGCTCCCTCTACTTTTGAGATTCGCCCAAAGACGACGTCGCGGCGGCGTTGGTACTCAACCCGACTCTCTTCGATATAATTGCTCTCGTCGTTATAGGCAGCCGTGGCAATGATCTGCCCCAAAGCTGGCGGGCAGAGTCGTGCCTGCGCATAGCGAAGGATCGCCTCCATCAGCTTCTCGTTGCGGCTGATGACACAACCTATCCTTGCTCCGCAGGCGGAATATCGCTTGGAGATAGAGTCAATCACAATCGCCCGCTCCTCCATCCCCTCAATATCAAGGATGCTGGTTGTCTTCAACCCGTCGAAGGCAAACTCACGATAAACCTCATCGGAAATGACGTAGAGGTTGTGCTTGTGCGCCAGTGCGGCGACTCGCTCCATCTCTTCACGGGTATAAACAGCCCCGGTGGGGTTGCCCGGCGAGTTGACGATAATTCCCCGGGTCCTCTCAGTAATCTTCTCTTCAAACTGTTCCACCGTCGGGCAGCGATAGCCGTCTTCCGGAGAGGTCGTAATCGGCACGAGATTCACGCCGGAGGTAATCGCAAAGCCGTTGTAGTTGGTGTAGAACGGCTCCGGGATGATGAACTCCTCGTCGCGGTCGGAGATCGCCATCATGGCGAAGTAGATCGCCTCAGAGCCACCGGTGGTTACGACGATGTCGCTGGGCTTGAACTGATGCCCCAGCTTGCCGTAATACTTTATCAACGCGGCGGTTAGGTCTTGATCACCCTGAGAAAGCCCGTAGCTAACGACCTCGGTCTTGTACTTGTGCAGTGCCTCCAACCCAGCGGGGATCGTCGCCAGGTCGGGTTGACCGATGTTAAGGTGATAGACGTGGGTTCCACGCTTCTTTGCCTCAAGGGCAAAGGGAACCAGCTTACGAATCGGGCTGGCTGGAATACGAATCGCGCGCTCGGAAAGTCTCGGTTGGCTGGTCATGGGTACTGCTCCCGTGAACTTGTTTGTTAGTAGAGGGGAGATGTTGCACACCGAGAATGGTACTTTCAGCCCTTGTTTGTGTCAAGATTTGTCATCTACTACGCAAGAAAGTAAAAGCCGCCCTGATGGACGGCTTTTCTGCAACTAAGCACAGAGAACAAGAACCATTCTTACATAGCCTTGATCTGTCCCCAGGTGGTTTCTTCGATGGTAGATCCAGCACTCATCAGGTACTGGATAGCGTTGTTGAAGAGTACCCAACCATCTCCACTCCAGCTGATGTAGTCACCAGCAACCATGTTAATCGCGACTACGGTTTCGGCTGTATTAATAGCAACCAATGGATCACCAAATGTCGTATCTTCAGCGATCAGCGTCGCACCGGACTCAAGGGAGGCCGCTACACGGTAGTTAATGCCGGTGATGGTGCTAACACTATCGAGGATGTCGTGAGTGTAGGTCGTTCCGAGATTGGTGCTTCCGTGTTCGTTGGAACCGCCATCAATCGGGCAGTAGGTTGCATCATCAAGGATGCGACCGTAACACTGAAAAATTCCCCAGCCGAGAACTACTACGGTGCCACCAGCGTCCACGTAATCAGCTAGCGCATCACCCTGACCAGCGGTGTACTGCAGGTTGTTCCAGGTGAAAACACAGTCGTAGGCTGCAAGGGTCGCAGCGTCAACGAGACCATCAGCCCCATTGAGGTAATCCACGCTACCGTAGAAAGGGTCGGTGCCGATATTGTTCTCGACACCCGTTAAGGGGTCACCGGCAGACTCACAGTGGAGGATTAGCAGGTCGTTAGCAGCAAACGCCGCAACAGCGAGAACTAACAGCAGGACTACGAGTAACTTCTTCATCTTTCTCTCCTTAAAGCTGTTTTACGATAGTGTATTTGTCAACCGGATTATTGACAAACAGTTAAGTAATGAGATTTCCACCACTCACGAATACCCTACCAAATAATTTCCCCTTTGTCAAACTGGACAACGGGAAGGTTTTTCGTTATGCTCCCCACGGTTTTACTGTGCGGAATAACCATCGGAACGGTGAGTGATGCTAAAACGAGTCGTGTTGCTTCTGTTGCTGCTGGCTGTGGCTGTGCTGGCGCATGCTGGTGCCGAGCCGACCTTCGAGGACTCCGGCATTGTCTTCTGGGTTACCAGTGGAGTCATCGCCTTCTTCTACGCCTACGGTCGTCTGAGCGCGATATTCAAGCGCAAACGAGGGACGATTGTCTCTTTTGAAAGCTCACTCGCCGAGAAATGCTCTACCTCTAACCTGCCTGTACGTATTAAGATGGATACTGGTGAGGAGCTTATCGCCGAGATGGCAGGCTGCACCCTCTGCTACCACCGCTTCAAAATCGGCTGCCATGTCGCCCTGGATATGGGTCCCAACGGACGGTTGGTCATCCAGCAACCAGCGAAGATGACGGTAAAAGAAAAGTTCAACATTTCCATGGAAAGCTGCTCCGTCGGTTGCATCCGCGACCGTGAGGGCAGGTAGCCTCAGATTCCCCAACCCACACCCGCTCTGCTCCTAACCATCCTCCCTTTCCAGTACCTCCAATCCTTATCAGGCACCACGCTCCAGCCTGCCATTTATGTGGTAAGGGAAACTTTTGCGTGGTTTACCACTGGATTGCTCATCCGGCTTGGATGAAACTATCTACAATCCTGTAACAAGTGTTATCTGTGATGGTTACAAATAACGCTACAATCCAGCCGTAGCCTCCCGAATGGGCGAAAAGCCAAATCCGTCGAATTACGCAAAGGTTTCAAAGGATCTCCAATGGATCTGAACGAGCTAAAAAACAAGACTATTATTGAACTAAACCGTCTGGCTAAGACGCTGAAGATCAACGGTATCAGTGGATTACGCAAGCAGGAGCTGATCTTCCGCATCCTGGCTGTCCAGACCGAGAATGACGGGATGATCCTCGCTAGCGGGGTGTTGGAAATCCTGCCGGAGGGCTTTGGTTTTCTACGCTCCGCGGACTATAACTACCTTCCCGGACCCGACGACATCTACGTCTCGCCCTCTCAGATTAAGCGTTTCGCCCTGCGCAAGGGCGACATCATAACCGGGCAGGTTCGGCAGCCGAAGGAGCAGGAGCGTTACTTCGCGCTGATCCGGGTACAGGCGGTCAACCATGAAACCCCGGAGGCAGCCCGTGAGAAGATCGTCTTCGAGGAGTTAACCCCGCTCTATCCCGATGAACGGCTCAATCTGGAGACCGAAAAACCCACCCTTGCCATGCGCGTTATCAACCTGTTCTCACCAATCGGAAAGGGGCAGCGCGGGCTAATCGTTGCCCCACCGCGAACCGGTAAGACGGTTTTTCTTCAGGAAATAGCCAACGCCATCTCCACCAATCACCCGGAAGTAACCCTGTTGGTACTGTTGATTGACGAACGCCCCGAAGAGGTTACTGATATGCAGCGTTCGGTGAACGGCGAGGTGGTCTCCAGTACCTTCGATGAACCGCCGGAACGCCACGTTCAGGTCTCGGAGATGGTAATCGAGAAGGCAAAGCGGCTGGTGGAGTGTGGACACGACGTGGTGATTCTCCTCGACTCGATTACCCGGCTGGCTCGAGCCTATAACACGGTCTCGCCGCATTCCGGGCGAATCCTCTCCGGTGGAGTGGATGCTACCGCCCTCCACAAGCCGAAGCGTTTCTTCGGCGCGGCGCGTAACATCGAAGAAGGCGGCTCACTCTCCATTATCGCGACTGCGCTCATCGAAACCGGTTCGCGAATGGATGAGGTTATCTTTGAGGAGTTCAAGGGAACTGGTAACATGGAGCTGGTGCTTGACCGTCGTCTGGCGGAGCGACGCACCTGGCCCGCCATGGACCTCAACCGCTCCGGAACCCGCAAGGAGGAGTTGCTGCTCTCCGATGAGGAGCTGAGCAAGGTCTGGGTGCTGCGCAACTCCCTTGCCGGACTTAACTCCACCGAGGCGATGGAGATGCTCCTGAACAAAATGCGGAAAACGAAGAACAACACCGAGTTTCTTCAGCACATGACCAGGCTTTAATCCAGCGCGGTGTGCTGCACCACAAAGCTGGGTTTCGCCCAGAAGACCAATCAGTCATCCGCTCCCCTTGATCGCTTCCTTCAGCACGTACCCGACTTTATCCAGCTGAAACTAAGGTAACAGAGGTTTCATGATTGCCAGTCTTATCGGAGCGATGCTGACACCGGCGATAATGATCGCCG
>JAIOSI010000020.1 GCA_021107695.1 bacterium | reverse complement strand
TGAACTCCAAGAGTGGAGCGGTTCGCTGACCAAAGCCGCCGAAGAGATGACCACCGAAGATTTTTAGACTCACAAGTTGGTAGGGGCGTATTGCAATACGCCCCTACGGGAACTCTCAACACATACCCCATGTTGCTCTGTTAACAAACTATTCTCCGCTATCAGCGTATCTTCCACGCAATCTACCCCGACAAGGTGGTGAAATGGACGCACAGGATGCCCAGGCGCACGCCGACACGATAGAATACTATCGTCTGGTGATGGTCGCGCACCAACAAGACCCCTACTCCAAAGAATCAGCCCAAACCGATGCCGAGACCCTGGAGATGGTCAAGCAGACCCCGGACATTATCGAGATGAACAAGCAGTTCATGGAGGGCGGCTACGCCTTCCGCAGTGCAATCGCAATCGCCGTGGATGGCGTACTGCACACGGCGGCGATTCACGATAAACTCGGTGAGACGACCCTCGCCAACAGCCAGCGTGAACGAGCGGAGCTGTTGAAGACCGCCACTACCTACGACGAGATGTACGCCCTCGGCGAACAGCAGGACAAGAAGGACGAGCCGATCAAGAACGCCGATGCTCGGCTAAAAATGAACTTCGGCTATGTCCTGGAGTACCTCTTCCAGCTCGCTGCCACCAAGGCTGGCGACTCCCGGGAGGACGGCAGCAAGGCCTCGCTGATTCACGCTCTGGAAGAATTAAAGGAGCTCGCGCCGGACAAACGCTTCCCCGACCTGTTCAAGGTGCCGATGCTGCGCCAACGCTGCTGTTATTCCGATGAAAAGCTGAAGCGGACCGTCTCCCTCTTCGAAGAGGTCAACAGCAGTCGTCTTCAGGGGAGGTTCTAATGGACGCAACTATTCGCCAGATGCTCGACGGCTATAAGATGGGCGTGGACGCTCAGGCAGGGATGATCTCCGACAAGAGTCTGCTGGAGCCGATTCGCGAAATCCTTGCCGAAATGGAAGAGCTTGGCAACGAACCGGGCATGGACATCATGAAGTTCCAGGAGAAGACCCAGTCCAGCGGGTTGATGAACCGTTACGGTGAGGAGATGGGTAAGCTCGCCACGGCGATGATGGCGGGCATGGAAGATAAGATGGAGCAGATTGATCAGGTCGCTGCTGATGCTAAACCTGTCGATCTCAACACCATCGACATCACCGACCTCTCGATCATCCTCAAGCCGCACCAGCAGGTCTATAACATGACGGTGAAGGACTCCAACCTGCCGCACCAAAAGGCAGCCTACGAGGCGTTCTTTGCCCTTGCCGAGGAATGCGCCACCATCCCGGAGTTCAACCGCCGCGCCCAGGCGGAGGGTCATTACGCCCACCTGGGAATCTCCTCGACCTGGGATGCCAACCTCAACACCTTTGGGCTGGAGGTTACCCACGAGCAGCCGGACATGATCACCTACGCCCTCAATGCGATCCAGGCGACGACGGAGCATCCCTTCCCCGACGGGGTCGTTTACTACCTCAACAGGCTGGCCTGCCTGAACGCCCGGAAGCAGGTCGTGCGGCAGAGCCACTTCTCTATCTACAACAGCTACGCCGGAGAACTCGCTGGCTACGTCATTGATCATTCCGAGCCTCAACGCCAGCGGGTAGGCAAGCTGCTCGACTTCCACCGAGAGATGCTGGATCTGGATATCGACGACACCGACTACAACCCGTACATTCGTCAGCTGTTGCGAAAAGGCGACGAGGCTCTGGGTGATAAACACGGACCGGACTTCCTCGGTCTCATCCCCTTCGCCCGGACTTACTGGCATATGGATGCCAAGCTCTCTCCCGAAGATAAGAAGCAGTACAAGAGCTTTGAGGAAGTGCCGCCGCCACCGCCGCTCGATTTCCCCTATCGAACCGGTCCCGTTGGTGGAGTCGAGCTGTTGGCGATGAAGCCACCCTTCGCCATCGACTTCGACAAACCGTACCCGCTCAAGCTGAAGCTGACCAATCACGCCGCCGAGACCCGCCAGCTCGATACCGCTAAGGGTATCAGAGTGTGGATCTTCGACGAGAGCGGACTCCTGGGCAAACAGAAGTTGACGGTTGACCTCCCCGCCTCCCTCGCCGCTGGCGAAGAATGGCTCGGCGAGGTTAACCTTTACGCAAACGGTCTGCCGAGGAACGAAACGCTGCACCTGGTCGCCTTCGACCTCGGTATGGTCGGGGAACACCGCTGCGACCTGGCGGAGAAGTACAGCAATGTCAAGGAGTTGAACCCTTTCACGATGCCGAACTACTTCCTGACACCCTTCGAGGGCGGAACCGCCACCGAGCCGGTCTTCGTGATGCCCCATCGCCCGATTCCGGCGTATCCCTTCCCGAAACCGATTGAGACAGCTTAAAGTAGCAGCTACTCTCCCTCTCCCCCTGGGGAGAGGGTGGGGGTGAGGGGCTAATGCCAGCGATTTAGACCTTTGCAACAACCCCTCTTTTCTGGATATCTTGCGAAAACAACTCCGCACCACCTTGCTCTGGTAACGACAACAGGCTATAATCAGCTTGAAAACTGGATCTTTGGGAGACTTATGGCTCGCCGTCTGCTGCAACTATCACCTTTTGTTCTGCTGATTACCCTCGTCTTCCTCCTCGCTGGTTGCGAGGACGGACTGCTCAGCGTCAACGCCCAGCTCTACCTCTGGGAGGGACTGGTGCTGGAGGACGACCTGTCCGACCTCTGGGTAGGGAGCGGGGAGGGCTGGGAAGTCGGTCCCGTCGTCCCGAATACCGATGATGCTCGTGTCCTCGTCTTCAATGGTGAAAAGTGGAAGATTACCTCCGAGCCGGATGGTAGCCTGACCGCTGTGGTCGGCGATGGTGCCGGTGGTTGCTACGCAGTCGGCACCGAGGGCTTGCTGGTACGCTACGACGGAACGGAGTGGAGTCGCTATCCTAACCTGACCGGGGAAGACCTGACCGACCTCTGCTCTACTGCGGACGGTCTCTGGGCGGTGGGACGCAACGGCGTTCTGCTCCACTTTGACGGAACCGACTGGAGCCTGGAAGACTCCGGCACAACGGAGCATCTCTTTGGGATTACGGAAACCGCCGACGGACTGCTGATTGTCGGAGCCAACGGAACGGTGCTGCGCGGCGATGGCTCGACCTGGACGAATGAGGACTCCGGGGTTACTACCAGCCTGTATGCCGTTGACCGCTGCGGTGAGAACGACGAGTACGTCGCCGTGGGCGCGAGCGGAGTGATCCTCTTCCGCATTGATGGTACCTGGTCGGAGATCGAGAATCTCAGCAGTACCCGCCTGAACGACGTCTCCGCCTCGGCGGCGGGCTACTGCCTGGTCGTTGGCATGAACGGAACGGTGCTGCTGGTGGATCAATACCTGTCGCGGGAGCTGGACAGCCCGACAACGGAGAACCTCAACGGCGTAACCCTTAGCGGGCAGAGCGACGGCTGGATCGTCGGCAACCGGGGAACCATCCTGCGCTATCGGTAGAAACCCGTGAGCCAACTCTGAGAGC
>JAIOSI010000234.1 GCA_021107695.1 bacterium | reverse complement strand
CAGAACCTTTGAGCTGGCAACGCGCCGTTCCTCAGAGGCTACCGCAGCTTCGGCAGACTCAGAATCGGTATCGGTAACCTCAAGAGCAAGAATGAGCGAATCAACCGCCTGCGCGCCGTACTTGAGCAGGCTGCGCCCGGCTTCACGGCTTACCTCAGGATCAGTGTCGCCCAGGGCATTGGCAAGGGAATCCAGAGCCTGAAGGTCGCGGAAGTATCCCAGACCGCCCGCTGCCGCTGCTCTGACCAGAGCAGAGTCGTCCTCAAGAGCCGTCAAAAGGTGAGGAACGGCACCGGCATCACCGGTGGCAATCATGTCTTGCACCGCCGCCGCGCGTACCTCAGCGGTATTCGAGGTGTTTTCGAACTCCGAAACAGCACCATCCAGACTGGGAGGACCGCCGCAACCGGAGAGAAGGAACAGAGCGACCAGACTCAGGCTTAACCACCGCATCATCTATACTCCTTTTTGAATCCATAAAAACGCTAACAAAATCAGCAAGCCCGACAAAGTTAGCATAACGACCTCACCGCTGTAAAGATGCTTTATCAACCTCTAATAGGTTACAATGGACGGGTTCTAAGAGTGGAGTATGCTAAATGAATGAAAAAATCCTTGTCCTGCGGCTCTCGGCGATGGGTGATGTGGTGCTGACCACAATCTTCCTCCGCGCCCTCCGGCGACGGTTCCCCGATGCTTCGGTTCACTACCTGACCAAGCGGCTCTACGCGCCGTTGGTAGAGCGTCATCCCGCTGTGGAGCGGGTTATTCCCTTTGACCCCAAATCGGGCTTCGAGGGCTTCCGGTCAATGGCAAGCCTTCTCCGAACGGAGCGGTACGATTACTTCTTCGATCTGCAGAAGAACCTCCGTTCCTGGCCCTGGAGCTTCCACGCTCGCCCCGGGCATATCGGACGGACGAAGAAGTATTCCTTCCGGCGACGATTGCTGACCAGGCTGGGGATCGATCTGCTCTCTGGCAAACCGGACATTCCGGCGCACTACGTCCTCGCTGGTAAACGGTTCGGTCTGGTGGACGACGACAAGCCGCCGGAGCTTTTTCTCAGTTCGGAATCGAAAGAGAAAGCGGGAGAACTGCTTGCCGGACTGGAAGAACCGCTCTGGGGGTTGATTCCCATGGCAAGCTCCTTCAACAAACGCTGGCCGCACTACGCCGCCCTGGGCAGGCTGCTTACCGAGAAGTGTGGAGGAACCTGCGTTGTCATCGGCGGACCCGGTGAAGAGGAAGAATGCGGGGGAATCGCCGGAGAGATCGGCTCGGCAATCTCTCTGGCGGGGCAGCTCAAACCACTGGAGATTGGCGCGGTGATGGCACGCTGCCGCTGTGCCTTTGGAAATGACACCGGACCGATGTTTATCGCCACGGCGGTGGATACCCCCACGGTAGCGTTCTTTGGACCAACTGACCAGCAGATCGGTTGCTATCCGCGGGGGAGTAACGTCCGTTCGCTGGATCGCGACCTGCCCTGTCGACCCTGCACCCGCAATGGGCTGGAGTTCTGTCCCAAAGGAATCGACATCGCCTGCCTCCGGGATATTCCGCCGGAAGAGGCTCTTGCCGCAGCAGAATCGTTGACAGGAGGATTACAGAATAGATGACCGCATACTACTCACAGCTTGAGCTGGCGATCTTTAAGGTGCTGAACTTCGATGGCGGACCGTTCTTCGACGGCTTCTTCACCGTGGTTACCGACAAGTGGTTCGGCATCGCCCTGGGGCTATTGGCGGCTCTCTGGATTGCCTGGCAGAAACGCTGGGATGTACTGCGCTTCCTGGCTGTTTTGATTCTGGCGATAGGGCTGACCGATTTCATTGGCTCCTATTTCCTCAAGCCGTTCTTCGGGCGAATGCGCCCCTGCTACGCCCTTGCCGAGGGCAGCTTCCGCTGGATAGTTCGTGCCTCCGATGTCGGCGCGCTGCCGAGTCTGCACTCCGCCAACCTCTTCGCCTGGGCATATATTGTCTTTCGTGCCGACAAGCGGCTGACCATCCCTGCATACATTCTCGCCGCCCTGGTGGCGTATAGTCGAATCTATGTGGGAGTCCACTGGCCGACGGACACCCTGGCGGGGGCTGCCTGGGGAACCGCTATGGCGATGCTCTTCTGGTGGTTGAGCGGTCTGGTCGAGGGAGCAATCAAGAGAAAGCGGGAGAAGAGGGCAGATTTAGAATCACAATAGAAAGAGGGCGCAGCACGCCGCGCCCCTACGATAATGTATTCGTGTGTAAGTGTGGTGCAGCGCACCGCGCCCTATAGTTGCCGAATGGTATCTGTGAGCGACCAGCGGGAGCGTATACACGGGAATAACCGTTAGTTATCTCTTATTTATCAGTCGCGAAAGCGTGTGCAGCTTCAAGCTGCCTAGAAGCCGAAGAAGTCTTTCATCTGACGGAGAATCTGGCGGCTGACGTGAGCCGTCTTTTCTTTTTCGTTCATGGTTGCGGTTTGGGTGGTGGAGAGGTACTTTGACAGCTTGTCCAGGTTGCTGGAGAGCCGCTTGGTCGCGACCTCGGCGAGGAGCTTGCTGACCTTTGGGTTACCTATCAGAAGCTCACCGAAGGGAGCTTTTTTTAACGCCCAGAGTGTGCCGGCTTCTTCGCAGACCACGGTGGCACTGCGCGGCTCACCGGTAAGCAGGCTCATCTCGCCAAAGAAGTTTGGGGCGGTAATCTCGCCAACCTTAACCCCCCAGTGGGCTCCGGCACCGTCCTTGCTGACGTAAACCGGGTACTTGCCGGAGTCCACGATGAAAAAGCTCTCGCCGGGTTCACCCTGTGCGACGATAACCTCGCCGGGACTGAATAGTTGCTTCTCCATCTTCTCTGCCAGTTGACGGAGAAGCTCGTCTTCCAGTGAGGCAAGGAGATCAATATTTTTCAGCAGACCTGTGAGCCGATCAAGTTCCTGCTTGCGTTCTCTAACGAGCTGCTCCTCGTTTACCTCGTGAATATTGACATTGCGGATGGGGAAGGGGATGGTGATTCCTTCACGGCGGAAGGCGTACCACAGGCGAGTGAGTACGGCGTCCTTCAGGCGAGGTACCTGGGAATAGTCGTCGATGACAAAGCGAATCTTGTAGTCGACGGAGAAGTCGTTGTAGTTGACCAGGAAGAGACATCGCTGGGCTGGCTCTATCTCCTCGACATCGCTGAGTACCTGACGTACCACCCGACGGACGAGATCGGGGGGATCGGCATAGCTGGTACCGATGTCGAGCTGGACGATGTGGTGCTTGGTCGGGTGGGAGTAGTTGTAGATGTGCGAGGCGGAGATCATCGAGTTTGGCAGGACGACGAAGTCTCGCTCGAAGGTGCGCAGGCGCACCTCGCGCCAGTTCATCTGCACCACCTGACCGACGTACTCTTTAATCTCAACCCAGTCGCCGATCTCGAAGGGCTTGCTGCCGTGAAGACTCATCCCTGAAAAGATGTTGCCCAGGGTGTCTTGCAGCGCGAGACCGAGTACCAGCGAGAGCATTGCCGATGATGCCAGCACGGCGGAGAGATCGAGTCCGGTACTGGCTCCCATCACCGCGACCACGGCGAGGATGTAGAGCAGTCCCCGAATGACCTGCTGGAAGAGAACCGGGATCTTCTTCTTCCGCTTTTTAGAATCCCTTTCCAGCAGGAGCATACTGCCGAGGTTGATTGCCAGGAACGCACTTGCCAGGCTGGCTACCGTTGTGGCAGCAGTATAGAGCCAGCTATCGTCCTGATTTACCCAGGCGACGGCGATCATCACAGCGATACTCAGCAGCAACAGACGCAGGAAGATACCGAATCGGCGGGGCATCTTCCAGTCGGGATGACCACGCCGCTTCATCAACAACCGTGAGAGCAGGTTGATCAGCAGATATACGAAGAAGAGGATGATCAGGGCGATTCCGCCGACGAGGAAGGCCTCCCAGTAGCCGGGCAGCCCGGAGAGCCAGTCAATCGCCTCGGGTATTGGATCCAGTGCCTTGCCGACCTCCTCGGTAGCCTGTTCCAGCTTTTCACCGGTGTTCTCTTCCTCTTCCTGCTCTGCTTCCAGCTCCGTTCGCTTTATTTGAAGCTGTTCCAGCAGCTGCTCCAGCTTCTCAGCGAGAGGCGTTTCCTTTGGTGCGGGCTGCTTGAAGCCCGAATCGCCAATCAGTTCAGACAGTGGCGAGGGCGTATCAACAGTCTCCTGCGCCGAAACCAGCAGGGGAAGCAGTAACAGCAGCAGAAGGAATCGTTTCATGGGTTATCCAGTAGCCTGAGACACTGTAGCCAGAGATTCACACAAGGTTCGACGAGCATAGCAAAAACGGGCTTTGCGGTAAAGCCCGTTTTACTTTTACATACAAGACTAATCTGTCCAGCAACCTAGCAGCTACCGTCGCAGTATTTTGCCGACCAGAGTTTCAGCCGTTCCACAAAGGAGCGGAGATTGGTTAGCGAGTTGGCAAAGCTGAAGCGGACGTAGCCCTCGCCGGCTTCACCAAAGGCGGTTCCGTGGAGGGCAGCGATGTGCGCCTCATTGAGCAGCTTATCGTTGATCTCTTTCGAGGGCATCCCCAGGCTCTTGAGGTTGGCAAAGGCGTAGAATGCGCCCTTTGGAGTAACCACGGAGCAGCAGCTGATCTCGTTGAGGGCAGGAATCAGATATTCTTTCCGCTCGATAAACCGCTGACGCATCT
>JAIOSI010000205.1 GCA_021107695.1 bacterium | reverse complement strand
GTAAAACCTCGTGTTAGTTCAGAATCTCTTGTAGGGGCGAAGCTGCGTGTACACCCGAATTACGCAAGCCTCTTACGGCGGGGATTTTTGCCGATGAGGCAATCCCCGCCCTACATTAAAATCGAAGCAACCGAGTAAGCAGCGGTTATTCGCTAATCTTCTGTTTCAGCGGGCGCATCTGCGGGAAGAGGATTACGTCCTGGATGCTCGGCGCATCGGTGAAGAGCATTGCCAGGCGGTCAACGCCGATTCCCAGTCCGCCGGTCGGCGGCATTCCATACTCCAGGGCGCGGAGGAAGTCTTCATCTACCACGCTGGCTTCTTCGTCGCCGAGGTCGCGTTGACGTGCCTGTTCCTCCAGAACTGAACGCTGGACTCGCGGGTCGTTCTGCTCGCTAAAGGCGTTGCCCAGCTCCATAGCGGCGGCGTACGGCTCGAAGCGTTCGGCGAGGCGGGGGTCGCCGGGAACCTGCTTCGCCAGTGGCGAAACATCGGCGGGGAAGTCCATCACAAAGCAGGGCTGGGTAAGCTCGCCCTTCTCCTCGGCAATGGTCTCGAAAAGCTCCATGATGTACTTGCCGGTGGGGGCGTGGTCGGGCAGCTCGATGCCCCGCTCCTTCGCCAGTTTAAGGATAGCGGGGCGGTTGAACTCGCCCTTCGCCTTTAGCTCCTCGTCGTTGTAGCCGAGGTCGGTCTCCGTCCATTCCTCCAGCTTTGGCAGAACCTCCAGCCGCTTGAACGCCTGCTCGAAGTCCAGCGTCTGCCCCTGATACTCTACGACGGCGGAGCCGGTGAGTTTCACGGCAAGGGTGCGGCAAAGCTCCTCGAAGAGTCCCGCCATGTCGTGGTAGTCGGCGTACGCCTGGTACAGCTCGCACTGGGTGAACTCCGGGTTGTGCGTCCGGTCCATGCCCTCGTTGCGGAAATCCTTGCCGATTTCATAGACCCGCTCGAAGCCGCCGACGATCAGCCGCTTGAGGTACAGCTCATCGGCGATGCGCAGGTAGAGCGGGATGTCCAGGGTGTTGTGATGGGTGGTGAAGGGAGCCGCCGCCGCGCCGCCGTAGATCGGCTGCAAAATCGGCGTTTCGACCTCCAGGAATCCCCGTTCCTCCAGAAAACTTCGCATCGCCGTGGTCATCAGGCTGCGCTGGGTGAAGCGATTCCGGCTCTGCGGATTGAGGAAGAGGTCGAGATACCGCTGGCGGTAGCGAAGCTCCACATCGGCGAGCTCATCGTGCCGCTCGACATTGCCGTCTTCGTCCACGGTCTCTTTGACCACGGGCATCGGGCGCAGAGCCTTGGCGAGCATCTCTGTATAGCGAATACCGATGGTCTTGTGTCCAGAACGGGTGAGGAACGGCACGCCGGTAACCATGATGATGTCGCCGAGATCGGCGTTGCGCAGAACCTTGATTCCTTCTTCGTATCTCTGTGCCAGGTACAGCTTGTCAAACTCAAAGAGCTTCATCGCAAAGTCCGTAAGCTCCTCGAGGTTAAAGGAACTCATAATCAGGTTGATATGTTCAAATACTTTATCTACCCCAGGCAGCTTAGTCTCACTGAACACCTTGGAGAGGTTCTCTGCAATTGCTGCGAACTCTTCGGAGTCGATAGTGTCCTTAACCTTTTTAACCTGCTCAAGGAACTTATCAACCTTCAGCCGCTCGATCTGACCATAGCTCTCTGTCTGTTTTGGGCTTACGTAAAGCTGAATATGCCCGGAGCCATCACGGAGGTCGATGAACATAGACTTGCCGTGGTTGCGGATCGAGGTTACCCGCCCGATGATGATCACATGGCGCTTGAGCCGCAACAGACGATCAAAGCCGGAGAGAAACTCGCCGATCTTCATTCGATAGTCGGAGTAATGGTTCTGCGGGCGAGCGGGATAGGCGACCATCCCTGCCTCAGTCAACGCCTCCAGCTTCTCTCGCCGATGCCGTAGCTGATCCAGCTCCTCTGGGACGACCTGTTCGCTCTTCTTCTCTGCCAACGCTGCTCCTTCGTGTCTTTCGATTTTCTCGAATCTCTGCTGCTTCTCGGTGCAAAATAGCCATTTATGGCGTGGTTTCCAGCAACTTATTCATTGAGAATGCTACCACAGCCTTACCGCAACAATCAAGGTGGCTACGACCACAGCGAGCAGCGCACTGAGTTGCTGCAAAGGGCGAAGACAAGCTTCGCCCCTACAGGGTGTTCTACATCATGGAAAGCTTTAGGCCGGTTTATCAGCGTCGATGACCCCTGCTTTGCACTTCCGCAGAGCCATCCCCACCCGGTTGACCATCCCGCCGATGACCGTAACGGCGTGATGAGTACCGGCGTGGAACTCCGCCACCTCGGCCCCGCCAGAACCAACCGCCACGGCAACGGTGAGGTTCTTACCGTTCACCTTTATGATGCTGACCTGCTCGGCAATCTCAGCGGCGCAGGCTCGGCTCTCTGTTCGATGCTCCGGGCAGTCGCTCACGGCGTTAAAATGCGCCAGCACGCCGTCGCCCATCACCTTGTCAATCACGCCTCCGTGACTCTCCACGCTGCGGGCGACCACGCCGTAGTATTCTTTCAGCCGAGCCACCGTGGCGGCATCGTCCAGACAGATA
>JAIOSI010000125.1 GCA_021107695.1 bacterium | reverse complement strand
GCTTCAGGATTACTCCTGGCCGGGGAATACCCGTGAGCTGAAGAACCTTCTCGAACGCGCCCTGCTCCTCCAACAGGGAGGCGAGTTCCTGCCCTCAAAACTTCTCGGCGGGACGTTCGTTGTTTCTCAGGATGTCGCCAAAGCGGGCGGCTGGCAGCCTGCTCCTCTGGAAGATCTGGAAATTCAACATATTCGCCAAACCCTGCGGCATTGTGATGGCAACAAAACCCAGGATGCCTATCTGCTTGGGATATCCCGTTCGACGCTAAATCGTAAGCTGGGATTGGCGTAATATATCCCTATCAGCTCAATTGTGAAAACGGAGTCATTGGTGTTAGCCCCTTACCCTGGCCCTCTCCCCAAGGGGGAGAGGGGGCAACATACATCATGTTCGCTGGAGCTAGTTCTATGTTACTACGCAATGAGGTATGGAGCCTGGATACGGCATGCCGTATCCCTGCGAAACTGTAAGAGACGAACCTCTCCAGCGGTAGGTGCGATGGGGGAGTTGGTTGGTTGAAAGAGGGCATCCTTTTGGGATGCCCTCCTCTTTAGAACACAGAAACGGACGGTTGATTATGACGCAACGCCGGTGTGTTTCCAAATCTCGGTCAGGTGGCCACGGCCACTCCGACTTTCGCGAAAAAACGTTACTTACTTCTCACGTGGTTTCCCGCGCTTAACCGCTCCCGCTAGTCGCTCTCAATTGCGTAATAGATAGAAAGAGGGGCAGGTAATAAATACCCGCCCCCATGGATTCCAGCGATGGTGCAGGTTATGCAACGCCGGTGTGTTTCCAAATCTCGGTCAGCGTTCCTACGCTGCCCAGCACGTTGGTAAGCTCCAGCGGGAAGAAGACCTTGTTCGCCGCACCCTGAGAAACCTCGTTGAGGGTCTCCAGGTATTTGATGGCGACAAGATAGCCCGGGGCGACCTCGGCGGGGACGGCACTGGTAACCAGTCCGATAGCGGCAGCTTCACCCTCGGCTTTCAGGCGCAGTGCCTCCGCTTTACCCTGAGCGTCGAGAATCTGTTTTTGACGATAACCCTCGGCGACGAGGATGGACTCCTGCTTGAGACCCTCCGCCTTGGCGATGCGGCTCTCACGAGCACCCTCGGCGACGAGGATGGCGGAGCGTTTATCACCCTCGGCGACGAGGATCTTTGCCCGTCGTTCACGCTCGGCGGTGGACTGCATCTGCATCGCCGCTTCGATTTCCGGCGGCGGGGTGATGTCTTGCAGCTCGACGCGGTTGACCTTGACTCCCCACTTGTCGGTGGCTTCGTCAAGCACCAGGCGCAGCTTGGTGTTAATCGTATCGCGAGAGATCAGGGTCTCATCGAGAGCCAGCTCACCCATCACGTTACGCATCGTGGTCTGGGTCAGCTTCTCGATGGCTTCGGGGAGGTCCTGAATCTCGTAGAGAGCCTTGGCGGGATCGGTAATCTGGAAGTAGAGCAGGGCGTTGACCTGCATCCGAACGTTATCGCTGGTGATGACCGCCTGTGCCGGGAAGTCATAGACCTGCTCACGGAGGTCAACCCGATCCTTGATGATCGTCTGGATGTAGGTGCGACCCCTGACGTTGCGGTGCAGCCGCCAGACAACCTTGCGCGGCTTGTCAATCAGCGGGATGATCAGGTTCAGACCGCTCGTCAGGGTTTTGCGATACCTACCGAGCCGCTCGATGACCATTACCTCGGCCTGCTTAATAATCTTGAAACCAGCAATGGCAAAGACCAGCAGGAAGAGGAAGATGGCGGCCAGGGCGACAATCGTGCCGACATCAATACCGCCGATGGAGCTGGCGGCGAAGGCTCCACTAGCCAGCGTCAGTACCGACAGAAGAGTCAGTAGCTTTTTATTCCCCAAAATGCACCTCGCTTTGTTTTAGGGGAGCTTATGATGGACAGACTGAAAGAAACTTTTAAGACTATTGCGAGACGAGCCAGAGGTGTTATGGCGCAACACGCTCAACGATCAGCTTGTTTCCATCCACGGCGATGATCTTCACCTTTTCGCCAGTATCAAGAACCGTATCGTCGATCACGGAGTAGATCGCGCGCCACTCCTCGCCACCGACCTTAACATAACCGTGCTGGTCGTGGCTGGTTGGTTGGGTAATCATGCCGACCATACCCACGAGAGCCGCGATGTTGGTCTTGGCGACTTCGCCAGATGTGGCTTTATCTGCCTTGACAAAGAACTTACGGGTCAGGAAGAGGAAGATTCCGCCGACGAAGACGAAGAAGGCGATGTCCCAGACCGTATCCAGCCCCAGCAGGGAGAAGGCGGCGGTTGCCATTCCTGCCACGCCGAAGGGCAGCAGGAAGAATCCGGGGACGAGGATTTCTGCCATTGCCAGCAAAAAGCCGCCGATCAGCCAGATATGCCATGCTTCCAGCATAATACTCCTTTGGTCAGAATAAGTTACGACTTACACGTGTTTGAAAGTTAGTGGTTCCAGACCCCTCACTCCAAATGGGAGAGGGAGAAAAGGATAACGACCAACGGGAGGCAGCATAATGCTGCACTTAGTACTGACCTTCGGTCAGTAAATCTGAAGTAGCCTACCGCTCACGTTGTTCGCTACTCATTGCTGGAATCAAAGTAATGGAGCGACCAGCGGGAGCGGTAAAACGCGGATAGAGACTTAACTCAACTTAGACGTTCAGTCGCGATGCTATGTCCAGCTTTAAGCTGGTTAGCGGCTGATGACGAGGCGCTGTTCCACGCTGCCGAGTTCGCTGCTCAGGCGGAGCAGGTAAACGCCCGACGGATAATCGGTTAGCTCCAGCGTTGCGCTGGTGGTTTCCGGCGTAAGGCTCAAAGAGGTCAGGCGGCGACCGGCGAGGTCGTAGAGCGACAGCCGGGCAGGTGTTGAGCTTGGTAGCGAGAAGCTTACTTCCACTCGCTCGGTAGCCGGACAGGGCCAGGGGGCAGAGAGCGTCATCTCAGAGGTTGACGGTGCCTCCCAGCGGGCGAAAACAGAGTCGAGGCGGCGTTCTTCACCGCTGCTCAACAGAGCCGTCAACGCATATTCGTAGTTTACACCGACCTGAGGGTTAATGTCCAGCCAGTTTCCCGTTGAAGGGGCGGAAAGCTCAACAAGATTTATTCCATCCCGGCTGATGCGCCACGCCAGCGGCTCCGGCGACGTTGGTCAGGGTGCCATCGCCGTTGTTCTCGTAGAGCTTCACCCCACCGCTGATGCTGGCGCGGAAAAGGTCGAGAAAACCGTCGTTGTTGTAGTCGCCGGTGTAGTAGCCAGCTCCACCAGAGGTTACGCCGCTGGAATACTCACGGGTGAAGGTGCCGTCGCCGTCGTTAGAGAATAGGTAAACATCGCTGCCCCAGTCGCTTACCGCCACGAGGTCGTGATAGCCCTGACCAAAGGGCGGGAAGATGTCGGCGAAGAGGGCGGATTGACCGATGTCCGGCATCGTGGTTCCCGAAGAGCCGGTAGCGTTGTTAAAGCGTTGGGCGGCAAACGTCAGCCCGACGAGACAGATGAGTAGAATAAGAACGGTTTTTTTCATGGTTTCTCCATGTGAGGTTTTAGGTAATCTGTTCAGCAGCCTGCACCTTTACCTCTGCCAGGAATCTGGGCAGGGAGAGACCGTGTTCCACAGCCAGCTTGCGGCAGTCCTCGTACTCAGGTACGACGGAGACAACCACTCCCCGATGCCGCCCGACCTTTACCTTTACTGAACCGTACTTGGTTTTAATGGTCTCGAAGCTTCGTTCCAGGATAGTCCGTCCGATGGTCTGCCTGCGCAGCCCGAAGCTCCCTGTCTGGCGGAAGATCGTCTCCTCGGCGGCATCGGCAAGCTCCGGCTGAACCAGCACAGAGAGCCGAACTCCGGGGCGACCTTTCTTCATCTGCAAGGACAGGAGGGAGACATCCAGCACGCCAAGCTCGCGGAGCCGCTCCGCTGTGTGAGCCAGCTCCTCTCCAGTGGCATCGTCGAGGTCGGTCTCCAGCAGCACGACTTCATCGTGGAGCGTTGGAGCTTGTTGGGTTTCACCCAGCGTAAGCCGGAGCAGGTTCGGCGAAGCCAGCTCTCGACTTCCGGCTCCGTAGCCTATGGCTTCAACTCGCATAGATGGAGGTGGGTTGAAGCCTTCTGCCAGCGTGGTTACCAGAGCCGCTCCGGTGGGGGTAACCAGTTCGGCCTCGATTGCGGTCTGCCTGATCGGCACGCCCTTCAGCAGCTCAAGCGTCGCCGGAGCCGGAACCGGCAGCCGTCCGTGGGCGCAGTCCACCGTTCCGGTTCCCAGGCTCAAAGGTGAGGAGTAGAGCCGCTCTACGCCGAGAAGCTCCAGCCCAGCTACGGTGCCGACGATGTCAACAATGGCATCCAGCGCACCGACCTCGTGGAAGTGAACCTCGTCGATACTCGTTCCGTGAACCTGCGCTTCTGCCGCAGCCAAGCGACGAAAGACGGCGACTGCTCGCTCTTTGACCGTCGAAGATAGAGCGGAGGAGTTGATAATTGCTTCAATATCGTTCAGATGGCGATGGGCGTGCTGTTCTTCGCAGAGAACGTTGACCAACGTCCCGGCGATGCTGCCTCGCCGAACCCTTTCAACCGAGAGCGAGAAACCGACGAGGTTGAGCTTTGCCAGTTCGCGCTCCAGAGCCGCCTGCTCCAGCCCGGCATTGATCAAGGCACCGAGGAGCATATTACCGCTCACGCCAGAGAAGCAGTTTAGCTGGGCGATTTTCACTATAGTCCCCGTTGGTTGATCTGGGAAGCCAGATAAGCAGCGCCGAAGCCGTTGTCGATATTCACCACGGCGACTCCGGGGGCGCAGCTGTTGAGCATGGTCAGTAGCGGGGCGATACCTTCGAAGCTGGCTCCATAACCGACGCTGGTAGGTACGGCAATCACCGGAACCGAGGCGAGACCACCGACTATGCTCGGCAGGGCGCCGTCCATTCCGGCGGCGACGATCAACACTCCGGCTCGCTCGATGGTGTCCAGATCGCCCAGCAGACGGTGGATTCCGGCAACGCCGACATCAAAGAGCCGCTCAACCCGATTGCCCATAGCTTCAGCGGTTACCGCCGCCTCCTCGGCTACGGGAATGTCCGAGGTTCCGGCGGTG
>JAIOSI010000315.1 GCA_021107695.1 bacterium | reverse complement strand
CGGGGGTGAGAACCCCTAGCGTCGGTGGAAGGTGGAGATCGGAGGCGGTGGCGATGCAGCGGCCTTCGAGCTGAAGGGGCGCGGTGTGAACGGTTTCGTCGTTCGGGTCGGCAATGAAGACCAGGTCGCGGAGGTTGAGGATAATGTCTGAAACATCCTCAACGACACCTTCGAGGGTGTCGTACTCGTGGCTGGCTCCCTCTACCCGGATGCCGACGGTGGCGTAGGTCGAAAGACTGGAGAGTAGCACCCGGCGTAGGGCGTTGCCCACGGTGGTACCGAAACCCGAAGAGAGGGGCTGGATTTTGAAAGTCGCCCGACTCGGGTTGTTCTCGTCCTCTTCAACGCGAACCTTGATGTCTGTTTCCAGAACTTTGCCGATGATCATCTGCCAACCTTCAATGCAATCTCAAGTGTAATCTTCAGCAATCGTTTAGCAAATCGTTTTTAGCTACCACAGGTGTTGCAACGGAGGAGTCTCACCGAGTAAATCACTAGCGGGAATCCCCCACGTAGTAACTCTCCAAACTCCCCCCATATCAGCCCCTAGCGGGAGTAAAGCTCGACCACCAGCTGCTCGTTGAAGGGAAGAGAAATCTCTTCACGGCGCGGGGGATGATCGACGGCGATTGACAGCTTGTTAGAGTCAACCTGGAGCCAGGAGACGGTCTGTGGCTGAACCTTTTCCAGCCGAAACTTGATCTGCGGGATGAGCTTCGACTTCTCGCGAACCGCCATCACGTCGCCAGCTTTCACGCGCTGGCTGGGGATGTCGACCTTGCGTCCGTTCAGGCTGACGTGTCCGTGACGGACAGCGAGGCGAGCCTGGGAGCGGGTTCCGACAAAGCCAGAGCGGAAGAGGACGTTGTCGAGGCGGGACTCAAGCATCGAGAGCAGATTGTGTCCGGTGATGCCCTTTGAGCCTTCGGCTTTTTTGTAGAAGTTATAGAACTGCTTCTCCAGCAGACCATAACTCCGTTTGATCCGCTGCTTCTCGCGAAGCTGGATACCGTAACTGGAGGGGCGACGACGGCGTCCACCCTGCCCGTGCATTCCGGGAGGATACTGACGGCGTTCAAGGGCGCACTTGCTTGAGTAGCAACGCTGCCCCTTGAGGAACAGCTTAGTGCCTTCTCGGCGGCAAAGTTTGCATCGTGGTCCGGTATAACGAGCCAAAGCTGTCCTCCTGGCGACGCCGTCTTCGATGACGGTAGCCGTTGTACGGTACAGTAATAATCTTCAACAGTGTAAAACCAAGCATAGCCTCTAGCGGCGGCGTTTCTTGGGGCGGCAGCCGTTGTGCGGCACGTTGGTAACGTCGCGTACAGCGGTGATTCCAAGTCCTGCACCGACGAGGGCGCGGATAGCGGATTCACGTCCGGAACCAGGTCCCTTGGTGTGGACATCCACCCGACGGATGCCGGAGTCGAGCGCCTTCCGGGCAATCGTGTTGGCAGCCAGCTGTGCGGCAAAGGGAGTTGACTTGCGACTTCCCTTGAAGCCAGCGGTTCCGCCGCTTCCCCAGGTGATAACCTTGCCATCAACCGTGGTCAGGGTGATGATGGTGTTATTGAAGGAAGAGCGAACGCAGATGATGCCCTCCGGGGTACCATCTACAAACTTAACCTTAGTGCGTCGTCGGGGGCGTCCCATCAAAAACCTCTTCTGGAGCAAAAGAGCCAAATAGAATTTGAGTCAACTAGTTCTTTTTACCGGTAACGGTGCGCTTCGGTCCCTTGCGGGTGCGGGCGTTGGTCTTGGTGCGCTGACCATTGACCGGAAGACCGCGTTTGTGGCGGGTACCGCGATAGCAGTTGATCGCCATCAGCCGCTTGATGTTCATGGATACTTCGGTGCGCAGCGTTCCCTCAACCCGGTAGTCATCTTCGATGACGGTACGAATCTGGGTAATCTCGGCATCGGTGAGGTCGTTAACCCGTGTGTCCACACTGACTTCAGCTTTTTCGCAAATCTTGCGAGCCGAGGTGTTTCCGATTCCGAAGATATAGGTCAGACCAATTACGAGGCGTTTGCCGCGAGGCAGGTCAACACCAGCGATACGTGCCATGGTTCTCCTTTATACAGCAATCCTGTAATCCCTCACGCAGCATTCTGCTTCGGGGATTAGCCTGCCGCACCGCTGTGCAACAGAGATACAACTAAAATGAGTTAGCCCTGACGCTGCTTGTGCCGGGGGTTCTTGCAGACGACCCGGACGACACCTTTGCGCTTGATGACGCGACATTTATCGCAGATGGGCTTGACGGAGCTTCTGACCTTCATAATCTACCAATCCTAATCAACGACGTTCTTTATCTAAATGATCCGGCAGCGAGGCTCTTACTTGAATCGCCAGGTGATGCGCCCCTTGGAGGGGTCGTAGGGGGTAACCTCTACGCGGACACGGTCGCCGGGGAGGATACGGACGAAGTTCATCCGCATCTTGCCACAGATGTGAGCGAGGATAACGTGACCGTTTTCAAGCTCCACGCGGAACATCGCGTTTGGCAGAGCCTTAATGACGATCCCCTCAACCTGAATTGCTTCTTCTTTTGCCATATTTTTCTTGGCTAACCTTTGATGGTGCGTATCCGGCCTGGGCTGAACTTATCCCCAATAGTGACATTTGTTTCAAGCGGACGCTGCTGTGGTTATCTCAACCCGTCAACAGTCTCTCAAATCGACCAGGCTCAACCTCGCCAGGTTACTTTAATAACCATGCGAGTTACCTGTTCGTTTCAGAGAGACGGTATTGTAAGACAGTGGGCTGTCTAAGTCAAGGGTCGTGGTGGCACTAATCGAAGCCCGGACCGTTGTGAGGAGTGAGAATCTCCGGGCCGTCTTCCGTAATGAAGATGGTAAACTCATAGTGCGCGCTGCGGCTGCCATCGTAAACCACCGCCGTCCAGTTGTCGGGGAGAATCTTCATGGCGACGGTGCCGACGTTGACCATCGGCTCGATCGCCAGGGCATCGCCGACCTTGATGGTGGCTCCGCTGCCCGCTCGTCCGTAGTTAGGAATCTGGGGGCGTTCGTGGAGCTTCTTACCAACACCATGACCGGTGAAGTCGCGCACGACGTGGAAACCAGCTTTCTCGGCAACCTTCTGAACCGCGCTGCCGATATCGCCGATCTTATTACCAGGCTGTGCCTTGGCTACTCCCGCCTTGAGGGACTTCCAGGTAACCAGCATCAGCTGTCTGGATTCCTCGTCAACCTCACCGATGGGAATGGTCAGGGCGGCGTCACCGTGATAGCCACCGAGGAAGGCTCCGACATCGAAACCGACGATGTCGCCTTCGAGGAGCTTGCGCTTACCGGGGATACCGTGAACGATGACCTCGTTGACGGAGATGCAGGTGCTGGCGGGAAAGCCGCCGTAGCCCTTGAAGGAGGGCTTCGCCCCGTAGGAGCGGATCAGATCCTCGACCTTTGCATCGATAGAAGCGGTGGTTACGCCGGGGAGGGCGAGCCTGCGACAAAGCTCCAGAGCCTCGGAGACTATCGCTCCGCTGTCGCGCATCGCATAGAGTTTTTTCTGCAGAGATTTTTGCATAAGTACCTTCGTTCTGCACGCCCTGCCTGGCTCACAATCACTGTAATTCTATAACAACTGGTATCTGTTATAGTTACAGTAATGCTGACAATTGGGCAGCAGCCTCCCTGACGGACAAAAAAGCGAAGGGTTCCTGGAGCTGCTTAATCATCATTTAGAATCCAAGATGGCGCAGGTTCGCTCCATCACCACGGAGATTGAGCCGAGACCGTCGATCGCAAGCAGGCTGTCCCGCTCTTTGTAGAAGTCAATCAGCGGCTCGGTGTTCTCGTGATAGACGGAGAGGCGGTGGCGCACGGTTTCTTCGCTGTCGTCGGCACGCTTGGTTAGCTCGGAATTGTCGTCGTCGCAGTGGAAGCCGTCGCCGGGAGGGTTGGTCTTGAGGTTATAGACCCGCCCGCAGACCGGGCAGCTCCGCCGATTGGTCAGACGGCTGACAATCTCATCGTCTTCAACCAAGAGAGCCAGCGCACCGCCGAGCTTCCGTCCCCTTGATTCGAGAATCTCTGCCAGACGAGCCGCCTGGGTGAGATTGCGGGGATAGCCGTCGAAGAGAACCGGAGCTTTAACCTCTGCCAGGCGTTGGGAGAGGAGCTTCTCTACGGTTATATCGTCCACCAGCCCGCCGCTTTCGACGATGGAGCGGATCTGGTCGCCGAGTTTGGAGTCGGTCTTCTTCAACTCCGCCCGGATGAGGTCGCCGGTGGAGAGATGCTCGTAGCCGTATTGCTTGACCAGCAGCTTGGCGATGGTTCCCTTGCCAGCACCGGGAGGTCCGAGCAGAACGTAATCCATTATGGCTCCTTAACTTTTTGTTATAAAGGGTGGAGCCGGAACAGCTCCACCCTGTTTAATCTGTACCGTATCCTGTTGTCTAAGACCTTTGCCTACCTGATCGTTTATGAGAAAGGCCATATCACAAGCTGCCCCTCTGACCAGCCCCCAGCTCCTTTAGCGACCTCGGATGCGACCTTTTTTGAGGAAGCCGTCGTAGTGACGCATGAGGAGGTGGCTTTCGACCTGGCGCATGGTGTCGAGACCAACACCGACAACAATGAGGAGTCCGGTTCCGCCGACCACGAAGGGGGTCTGGAACCAGTTGCTCATGATGATCGGCAGGATGGCGACTCCGGCGAGGAAGAAAGAACCTGCCAGGGTGATCCGGGTGATGATCCGGTCGATGTAGGACTCGGTCTTCTTGCCCGGTCGAATACCGGGGATAAATCCGCCATACTTCTTGAGGTTATCGGCGAGATCGGCTGGGTTCAGCACGATTGCCGTGTAGAAGTAGGAGAAGAAGATGATCATTCCAGCGTAGAGAATCAGGTAGAGCGGCTGACCCGGTGCCAGAGCGTTGGCGATGCTCTGGAGCCAGTCGGTCTTGACGAACATCATGATGGTGTTCGGGAACATGATCAGCGAGCTGGCGAAGATGATCGGGATAACTCCGGCGGTGTTGACGCGGAGTGGAATATGGCTGGTCTGTCCACCATAAACCTTACGCCCGACGATTCGCTTGGCGTACTGTACCTTGATCTTGCGTTGTCCCTGCTGGACAATCACCACGAAGGCGATAACCACGACCATCACGATGAGGATGACGATGGTGTTGATCAGGTTCGTCTGGTTATAGACGATCTGCTCCATCGAGTTCATCACATCGGCGGGCATTCGG
>JAIOSI010000212.1 GCA_021107695.1 bacterium | reverse complement strand
GTGGTTTCGACGCGCCCTACGTTCCCGGCTGGGATTGCCACGGTCTGCCCATCGAGCATAAGGTCGCCAGCCAGCTCGGCGATAGAATCCTCCAGATGACCCGCCTGGAGATTCGCCAGGAATGCCGGGAGTTCGCTCTGCGCTTTGTTGAGACCATGCGCGAGCAGTTCAAACGCCTCGGCGTGCTGGCACTCTGGGAGAAGCCGTACCTGACGCTGGATCACTCCTACGAAGAGACCACCCTGGACACCTTCCGGGGGCTGGTGGAGAAGGGCTACATCTATAAAGGACTGCGTCCGGTTTATTGGTGCGGCAGCTGCGAGACCGCCCTTGCCGATGCCGAGGTGGAGTATCACGATCACACCAGTCATTCCATCTACGTTCGTTTTGCGGTGACTGAAGACCCCGACGGGGTCTTTGATGGCGACCTTAACGGTGCCTTTGCCGTAATCTGGACGACGACGCCGTGGACGATTCCCGCCAACGTCGCCGTTGCCGTGCATCCTGAGCTTGACTACCTCCTCGTCCGCCACGACGGAGAGCGTTACCTCCTCGCCGAGGGGCTGGCGGAGACGGTCTTCAAAGAGCTGGGTTGGAGCGAGGTCGAAAGATTAAAAACCCTCAAGGGTACAGAGCTGCTGAAGCTGGTCTGTCGCCATCCCTTCATCGAGCGCGACTCGGTCTTCGTTCCGGCGGACTACGTAACGCTGGAACAGGGAACCGGGCTGGTGCATACCGCTCCAGGACACGGCGCCGAGGACTTTTCCAAGAGCAAGGAGTTCGACCTGCCGGTCATCGTCCCCGTTGACCATCAGGGACGCTTCACCAGCGAGGTTCCCCAGTGGCAGGGGCAGCGAGTTTCCGAGGCAAATCCGGCGATCATCGAACACATGAAAGCCAACGGCAGCCTGCTCTACGACAGCAAGGTCAAGCACTCCTATCCCCACTGCTGGCGGTGTAAAAAACCGGTCATCTTCCGTGCCACCGAGCAGTGGTTTGTGAAGGTTGACCACAACGAGCTACGGAAGCGGGCTGGGGAAGCTATTCACCGGTCCAACGTTGGCTGGGTTCCCGCCTGGGGTGAGGAACGGATGGCGAACATGCTGGAGCTACGCCCGGACTGGTGCCTCTCCCGCCAACGCTACTGGGGTGTGCCGATCCCCGCGCTTTACTGTAAGGACTGCGGCGAGCTTTGCCTCGATGAACGCATCGCCGCTCGTTCGCGTGATCTGGCCGCCGAGAAGGGCAGTGACTCCTGGTTCGCCGAGCCGATTGAGAGCCTCGTTCCCGATGGCTTCACTTGCCCGAAGTGCGGCAATAACGATTCCTCGAAGTTCCGGCGGGAGACCGACATCCTCGATGTCTGGTTCGAGTCCGGGGTTAGCCACACCGCCGTGCTGAAGCGGGAAGAGGACGGTCTCCGCTGGCCGGCAGACCTCTACCTGGAAGGCTCCGACCAGTACAGGGGCTGGTTCCAGGTCTCCCTGCTCACCAGTATGGCACTGCGGGAGCAACCGCCCTACGGCACCGTCCTGACCCACGGCTGGGTGGTGGACGAGACCGGGCGCGCCATGCACAAGAGCGTCGGCAATGTGGTCAAGCCAGAGAAGATCATCAAGAAGTACGGTGCCGACATCCTGCGGCTCTGGGCGACCTCGGCCGACTATCGTCGGGATATCGGGCTGGGCGACCAGCTCCTCCAGCGCAACGCCGATATGTACCGCCGCCTGCGCAACACCTGGCGATTCCTGCTGGGCAACCTGGCGGACTTCGACCCGGCAAAGGACAGCGTCGCCGATGAGGCACTGCTGGAGATCGACCGCTGGGCGTTGCATCGCCTCGCCGTAACGACGCAGAAGCTGACCGAAGCCTACGAGAACTTCGAGTTCTATCGGGTCTATCATCTGCTGGGCGACTTCTGCGCCGTAGACCTCTCGGCGATCTACCTCGATGTGCTGAAGGATCGGCTCTACTGCTCGGCGACGGACTCACCCAAACGCCGGGCGGCGCAGACCGTCCTCCACCGGATTGCCGATGCCCTAACCAAGCTGGCAGCCCCGATCCTCTCCTTCACCACAGAGGAGGTCTGGAGCTATCTCCACGGCAATGACGGTGAGAAGGCGCAGTCCATCCATCTTGCCGACTGGCCCGACGCTTCACAGTGGCGCGATGACGACCTCGGCGAACGCTGGGAGAGGTTGCTGGTGGTTCGGGAAACGGTGCTGAATACTTTGGAAAAGTTCAGGGCGGAGGGGCATAACTCCCTCGATGCCGCTGTAACTCTCAACCCGGCGGACGAGGCAACGGCAACGCTGCTGACCGACTACGGCAGCGAGGCACTGAAAGATCTCTTCATCGTCTCCGGTGTGGAGCTTGGTTCAGTTGCTAAAACATCTGATGAGGTTGTCGTCGCCGTCTCCGTTAAGGAGACCGCTGGCGAGAAGTGTCCCCGCTGCTGGCATGTCGAAGAGCTGACCATAGGACTGCCCGACGAGGCTCCGGTCTGCCAACGCTGCGCAACAGAACTCAAACTGGAAGGCAAATAGTGGAAAAGGTTAAGAAAATCGGTGAAGCTAAAGTCGGCAAGACCAAGGAAAAACTCTGGCCGGGCTGGAAGGGTTTCTTCGCCCAGCTTGGCACGCGCAAGCTGGCACTCTGGATCGCCCTGATCGGGCTGGTTGCCGATCAGGCGAGTAAGCTAGCCATCCAGCTGACCATTCCCTATCACATGGGCGTTACCGTCTTTTCCAAACTCTTTGGTTTTATCGACTTCAAGCTCGTCCACAGCCTCAACACCGGTGTTGCCTGGGGTTTCCTGCGTGATGTCCCCGGCATCAACTTCGTGTTCATGGCAATCACCACCGTTGCCATCCTGATGCTCATTGGTTGGCTGGCGGTGGGTAAGGACCTTACCAAAGGAATGGTCTGGGGGCTGGGGCTGGTTCTCTCCGGAGCTATCGGCAACCTCCTCGATCGTATCATCGTCGGCGGTGTGGTGGACTTCCTCGACTTCACTATCGGAACCTACCACTATCCGACCTTCAACGTTGCCGATGCCTGTGTCGTCGTTGGGGTGGGACTGTTGATTCTCGCCACTATCCGTGCTGAAATCCGTGCCAGAAAAAAAAGCTAACCTCCTGTCAGTCGCCATCGCCCTCGGCTGCCTCATCGCAGCCGGGGGGTTGTACCTGCTCACCGGTGGTCTCCGCATAACGGTGATCGAGGTTATCGCTCCCTACACCGTTTTACCGGAGCCGGAGTACCTGGAGCTTCGCCTGCTCTATCAGAACGCTCCCGCTGGCGGAACCGTGGATTGCCTCTGGAGTTCCCCCTCCAGCGAGAAGCTGACCGAGACGCTCTCATTGGGAGCTGGTGATGGCGAGGTCAGTTTTCGCCTTAGCGGTGGCGAGCTGCCGCCGGGCAATCACCGGATCGAGTTCCTCTGCCCCGGCGGAGCTATTCTGGCAACGGAAACCCTCTACCTCCCGCCTCGACCCTTCGAGTTTCACCCCCGGCTAGCCTGGCAGCAAGGCGGACTGCGAGCCGAGGTCGCTTATCGCCACGCTCTGTTAACCGACACCCTCCGCGCCGAATGGTTCTTTGACGGAGAACCGCTCACCGGAGCCGCCTCCGCCGTCGTCCTCGAAGAAAGCGATGCCATCGTCTGCTTCTACCTCAGTACCGCCACGAGGGAATCGCTCCCCGACGGACGCTACGAACTCGCCCTCTACCGCGACGACCTCTTCCTGACCCGTATCTTCGCTCCGCCGCAACCCCTCCAATAACTATCAATGGACAAAATGCAGGGCGGGGACTTTAGTCCCCGCCGTAAAATTGTCATGGGTCGAGAATACCTCCATCCCATCTAACCTGCCACCGTAGGGGTGTATTGCAATACACCCCTGCAAGACCTTGTGTTTGCCCTTTTGCCTATATAATCAGGGCGCAGCACGCTGCGCCCCTACATAACCCTGCGGGTTTGATAAAATTGCCATTCCTATGTCAAATTGAATTGTTATGCCAAAAAGGGCGAAGACAAGCTTCGCCCCTACAACACGATGTTGATCTTGTATTTGCAAGCGACCAACGGAAACGGGCAACGCGGTGCGTTGCATCACAAGGCTGGGCTTCGCCCGGAAAACCTTTAAGAAGTCCTAAGCACTCAAACGATATTTGCAAGCAACCAGCGGAAGCGGTTAAACGCGGGAGTGAACATTACGCGTCCATTTGGTTAATCGCGAAACTGTGGTGCAACGCACCGCGCTGCTAGCGGCTGCCTGGACCATCGGGGAGCAGACCCTTCAGCTCCTCCTGCTTGACCTCGATCCACGCCTCGCCGATCAGATCCTGCACCCACTCTTCCCGCTTTTCATCGACTCGCTGATTGAAGATTGCCAGCCGGACATCCTCCCGGCTCTGGTCGCTGCGTTCTTCTCGGCGTAGTAGCACCGAGAACCGCGTGCCATCGCCGACGGTGTAGTCAGCGGTCATTCCGCCGACAGGGAGATTCTTCAGTTCTACCGCCAGGGCGGGGTCGCCGGACTCGATGCGACTCAGTGAGACCGAACGATTCTCCGACTCCAGAATGTCGGTGTAGTCGCTGAGGAAGGAGAGTCGGGCGTTCTTGTCCTCGGAGAGCAGCTCTCGTGCCGCCGCAAGCGCGGCATAAACCCGTTCTTCGTCTTCCCGGGTCGGAGAGATGGAGAGCTGAATCTGCGCCAGGTGGAGGGTGTTATCGTCAATCCGCTCCAGAACCTTGATGACATGCCAGCCCAGCGAGGTGCGTACCGGCTCGGAGATCTGCCCTTCGTTGAGGCTGAAGACCGCCACGGTAAAGGCCTCGTCGAGGTCCCGCCGCTGCACATTCCCCATATCAACCAGAGCGTCGCTGTGCTGATTGGCAAAGGCGATGAAGTCCCCGCCCCGCCGCGCCTGGGTTGCCAGACGGGCTGCCTCGGCGCGAACCGCTTCTTCCGTTCCCTGTCCTGTGCGAAGGTAGGCGGTTACATCGCGCAGGTCGAAGACCAGCCGCTTCTCGGTGGAGGTGTTATGCTCCGCCAGATAGTCGTCGATCTCCTCTTCGGTAACGCTGATGTTCGCGGAGTACCGATGCTGGAGGAGTTGATTGATGAGTAGCTGTGAGCGTGCCTCGCTGCGGTACATATCTTCGAGCTGGGCTTCACTCATCCCCGCCTCGTCAAGAGCCGCCAGAAACTCATCGTGGCTGGGGTACATCGCCGCCGAAGATGCTAGCTGGTCGTTGACGATTGCCTCAAGCTCGGCGTAGGTTACGCTGAGTCCCTGCCGCCGTGCCTCCTGCTCCATCACCTTGGTCGTTACCATCTGCATGAAGACGGCGAGGGTGATCTGGGTCAGTTCCTCTTCGCTTTCCGGGGGGCGACCGATCTGGGCGATGTAGCTGTTGACGTAGGAGGACATATCCGAGGCGAGGATGATGTCGTCGTTGACAACGATGAGGATGTGGTCAACCAGCTCGGCGGACTGAGCGGTCAGCACCAGCAGAAGCAACAGCACGAGGCTGAGGTGTTGTTTTTTCATAGAGGTTCTTTCACGGGATAGGGGGATATAGAAAAAGTTTTTAGCAAAAGCCGAAGGTTTTGATATTAGCCCCTCACCCCGACCCTCTCCCCAAAGGGGAGAGGGAGGAGTATCCGAAGCAACGATTTTTCTTGACCAGCTACTCTTCTTCGGTCCGCGGAAGTTCTTCCAGCTTGGCTCGCCAGGTGCTGTCGGCGGCTTTTGCCTCCAGAGAGAGCAGCCAGTTCTCCATCTCCTCGGCGGAGCGTTCGTCGATCATCTGCTGGCGCAGCTCGTCGCGCACCATCTCCAGCGGCGGAGTAAACGGCTCTTCGCTGCTCTCTTCGAGAATCAGCAGGTGAACGCCGTAGTCGGTCTCAATCGGCTCGGACATCTCCCCCATCCCAAGCTCTGTCAGGGCATCGCTAATCGCGACAGGGAGGCTCTCCGCTGTGTCAAGCTCAATCAAGCCACCCTGCGACCCCTCCGGGGTCAGGCTCAGCTCGATGGCGAGGTCGGGGAAATCTTCGCCCTCGTCCAGGCGAGCCAGAGCCGCCTCAGCGGTCTCCATATCCGGCAGGACAATCTGACTAAAACGCAGCGGGGTGCGGGTCAGCTCCTCTTTCTGCTCGGCGTAGAACGCGGCGATCTCCGCCTCGGCAACGCTGATGCGGGCGATGACCTCCTGCTCCACAATCGCTTCGTAGAGCAGATCTTCGCTGACCTGTTCACGCAGTTCGGTCTCGCGGATCTTCGATGCCGTTCCACCAGCCAAAATCACCTCGTCGTGAGCGGCGAGGTTCCGATAGACCTCATCTATCCGGCTCTCCGCCACGGTAACGCCGAGGTCAAGGGCCTCGGAAAGCACCAGCTCCCGGCGGATAAGCTGCTCGACAACGGAGGCGGGAATCGGCGAACCGGGGTCGGCTCCCATTAGCTTCCAGGCGTCCTCTTCCACAAGCTCTTTTCCACCGACGATGGCGATGACTCCGTCGGAATCGTCCTCTTCCTCGCAGGCGGTGAACAACAGCACAGCGAGGGACAACAGAATAAATATGATGATAGCAGGGCGGTTACGTCGCAACGTTCACCTCAGGGGAGAAGACGGTTATAGTCGGTTGATAGCGGTACGAAGCTGAGCGATATGAGGTTCCTTCAGCTGGTGGGAAACCCCTCAGTCCGAGGGCATTTATAACACGGGGCGGGTATGCTGTCAACGCACCAGATGGACGTTGATGGTCGGCTGATCGTGGTTTTAAGACAAGGGTAGAAGGGTAGACTGACGCAAAAAGCTCAAAATCATCAAATAATGCGATAACCTGCCCTCACGGAGACGATGTAATCCGCCGTAGGGGCACGGCATGCCGTACCCCTACAAAACCACCGACAGCCATAGCAACAGTTTTTTGTGTATTTCGCGACAGCCTTCAAGGGGTTTCAGTCCCTCGTCTCTAAAGGGGATTAACACTTTCTCAAAGGTCTCTGATAGACAGAGGAGGCGCGGTTACGCCTCCTCTGTTTGGAACATTGAGCATCCGAGCCAGGTTGACTAACGTCCAGCCATCAGGAACATCGCCGGGTTGCGCGTCTGGATCCAGACGCGACCAGGACCGGTAAAGCGACAGACGAAGCCCTCGCCGGAGAAGAAGAGGGACTTCATGCTGCCCGCCTTGGTAACCTTGAAGGTGGCGGTTTCGTCGAAGGCGACGATATGTCCGGTGTCAACGATGTACTCCTCGCCCGCGCCCAGTTCGACCATGTGGATGGCACCGTAGGCACTGATGAAGATTTCGCCGTGACCGCTGATTTTGAGCATGAAGAGCCGCTCGCCGGAGAAGAACATCTTGCCGCCGCCGAACTTGGTGCTGATATCGATCTCGCCGGTGTCGAAGATGTAGGAGCCGGACTGTACCATCACCGCGTTGCCTTCGAGGTGAAGCTGGACGACGTCGCCAGGGTAGTTCGGAGCCAGGGTAACCTCGCCACCGTTAGCCCCGGCGGTGAAGGTGTTCTGGAAGAAGCTCTCGCCACCGACCATGCTGCGCAGCAGGGCTTTGCCAATGCCGCCACGACCCTTGGTCTTCATTTCCATATCAGCGGACATGGTAACCATTGCACCGGCTTCAGCGGTAACCTGTTCACCGGGGTCGAGTAGCACACGGGCAAGGGTAAAGTTTGGCTTGTACAGGAGTTCGTGTTTCATCGGTCTCTCTCTTCTTGTTTAGGGTTGGGTGTCAGTCTCAACGGATAGTAACTTAAAAACCACTCTGCTC
>JAIOSI010000015.1 GCA_021107695.1 bacterium | reverse complement strand
TCGACGACATCTTCAGTCTCAAAACCATGTACGATGACCTCGAAGAGCAGGCGGTCATCGCTGCTCTCCAGGAGGTTCATCTCGATTGGTACAGGAGAATCAAAGGCTCCAAGCTGCACCCACTCAGTGGATGCAAAGGAGGCTGAGACCAGAACAACAAAAATGATTACAAGGCTTTTTAGTGTCTTCATCGGTATTCCCCTGTTCAGCGGGTAACAGCAAAATCTTCGCGGAATCAATCAGTCGAATCCAGCATAGACAGTGTACTCAGATTTTGAGAGGTTGTAAAGGCTTATTATCATCAAGGATATGTACGATTTGACACAGACAAATCGTCTGCTATAATGTTTGTGATGTGATGTGGAGAGGAAATGTCAAACATCAAGCTGAGGTCATAATACGGCTACCATCCGACGATACCTGCCGCCGGGTTATGCTATTCTCGACCTCTGCCTATGCTCTTAGCATCAACCTCATCATCAATATCGTAACGGTACAGTCTTCGATGCCATGAAACTCTGCCTGTACAGCAGGGACAAAATCCGGATTTGCTATAACGACCTGGTGGACAGAGTGGATGAGGTGTGGGAAGGAGACTCGAAACCGTAACGATCAGTTTATGGTACACTCACTCGGTCGATTCCCTCTAAAGGAAGGTGCTGCCGATGTCTAGGCTGAATCTAATCCCTCGATTTGTTGCCGAGCAGGATAGACAGGAAAATCGTAAAGGTGAGTTTGCCGCGGCGGCGTTATTCTTTGATATAGTTGATTTTACAAGTATTACACGCTCCCTGAGGGTTAAGGGGCGGATTGGAGCAGAGGAATTATCTCTGCTATTAGACATTGTTTATACTCCGATATTAAACACTATCTACAATCACAACGGCTTTATCACCGGTTTTGCCGGTGATTCTTTACTTGCTGTTTTCCCGCTGAATGATAGTTCCGAGCAGGCGGTCTGCGGTACCGCTCTCGATACCGCCCTTGCCATTCGCGACAAGTTGAAACGGCGTAAAAACCGTTTCCGAAGCCTGACGGGAGAAAACGAGATCCTGGCGAAGATAGGTCTCTCCTTTGGTACGGTTAGCTGGGGGATTTTGGGTAATGACTCTGATATGAGTTACTATTTTGCCGGAGAAAGCATCATCGGTTGTGCTGCTTTGAATAAAATCTGCGAGCCGGGGGATATTGTTCTGGACGACAGCTTTATTTCCGCCAGTCAGGGTGTCAACGGGAACTTTACCCTCAAGAACGAAACCCGCATACCGAAAAAGAAGCTGTTACGCTTAAACAAACGAATTGTTACTCCGTTTATCTCGTCCGATACCCTGCGTTCGGATTTACGGGGTGAATTTCGTGATGTTGTCTCGGTTTTCGTCGCTTTGCGGCAGCAAGCCAGCTTCGACTACCTGAACAAAGTCGCCAGTTCATTGCTTCCGATTTGTCGTGAGTACGGCGGTTTCTTCAACGGCTTTACCATTGATGACAAAGGTCCGCACCTCTCCTGCTTCTTTGGCGCGCCCCGAGCTTACGAAAATAATGTAGAACGAGCCTTGGATTTCTCCAATGAGATACTATCGAAGTTCAACGATGATATTCGGGTTGGTATCTCCTACAACACGGTTTTTACCGGTTTTGTTGGAAGCGTAACGCGTTGCGAGTACACGGCTTTGGGCGATGCGGTTAACCTCGCTGCCCGGCTGATGCAAAGGGCAAAATGGGGCAATATTCTGATTGCTGGGAATGTTGCAAGGTATCTGCCAGGCGATTATACGATTACAGAAACATACAAAGAGGAGCTGAAGGGGATCGCCCAACCCGTTGAGGTATACAGTATTGAGAGCAACGCGCGGACGAGTGAGCATCGCTTTTTTGAAGGAAAGATGTTCGGGCGTGAAGAGGAACTTAAGAGGGCGAAGGCGTTTACTGCTCCGGTGAACAAAGGCATAAACCCCGGTGTGTTATATATATACGGCGATCCAGGGATCGGAAAATCGCGCCTGTTTTATGAACTCTCCCAGAGTGTCAAGGATCAGGTAACCGTTTTTGAGCTTCAGGCGGACGAAATCCTGCGGAGGAGCAAGAATCCTTTTATCGCTTTCTTTAAAAGCTATTTTGACTATTCAGAAGACGACTCTGCCGAGGTAAATGCTACGGCTTTTAACACTCGTTGGGATAGCATGCTTGGGACTATCAACGAAGTTAACGCAACAGACTCTGCCTCTCTGATCGCTGAGCTGGAACGAACGAAGTCTCTCCTCGGTGCCTTGATCGGAATCTACTGGAATGACTCACTTTACGAGTTACTCAATCCCAGCGGACGATTCGAAAACACGATCACTGCCATCACCAGTTTCTTCATCGGGCAGAGCTTGGTAAAACCGCTGGTTATCGCCCAGGATGACCTCCAGTGGCTCGACGAAGACTCAAAGACCGTCTATCAGGCGTTAATCAAGGCGGCTGCTCGCTATCCAATCTCGTTGATTCTCCTCAGCCGGTATCTGGACGATGGCGGCAAACCTTCGCTTGCGATTCCACCAAAAACTAACACCGACGAGATAGAGCTTAAGGCATTGTTAGCGGGAGTCGGCGGTGAGCTGGTGAGCGACAAGCTTGATAAGCCCGGTGATGAGGAGCTGCTACGGTTCGTTAACGAGCGAGCATCGGGAAATCCGTTCTACCTTGAGCAGCTTGTTCTCTACTTGAAGGAGAGCGGTTTACTTCAGTTAACAGATAATTGCTACTCACTAGTCAAAAACGCGGCCGCAGTACCAGACAGCCTGCGCCCAATGCTCATCGCCCGGATAGACCGTTTATCCAGCAGCCTCAAGGAGGTTGTGCAGGTCGCTGCAGTACTGGGACGGGAGTTCGAAGCCAACATACTCACCGGAGTTATCGCTGTGATCTCGAAGAAGCTACCCCGAAGCGAGGTTGACCTTCTGCTGGGAAAAGGTGAGGCAACAGCACTATGGTCCCTGGTGGGGGAATTACTCTACATTTTCAAGCACGTCCTCCTGCGCGAAGCGGCATACGAGATGCAGCTGTTCCGGCGTTTGCGTATTCTTCATGGTTTGGCAGGAAAAACGCTGGAAACGCTGCACGGGAACGACCGAAACCGCTACGCGGACATCGCTTTCCACTATCATAAAGCTGAGGAAGGCGATAAAGCTCAGGAATATCTCATCAAAGCAGCGGATTTTGCAAAAGACGAGTACATGAACGAAGAGAGTCTGAGCCTTTACGGTACAGCTCTGGAGTACATCGCCGAGCCGGAAGAGAAGTACGCCGTGCTGGTCAAGATGGCAGATGTTCTTCACAGAGTAGGAAAGTGGGATGAGGAACGAGTCAACTTCGATCAATGTTTAGAGATTGCCGTTGAATTGAACAACGATTCTCTTAGGGCTAAAACTCTAGATAAGATCGGCTGGCTACTCTCTTTTGTAGGAAAGGAGGAGGAAGCACTCAAGTATCTGAATGAATCCCTTGAGTTATCCAACAAAACCGAGGATAGCGTGTCGCTCATCTCAACATTCAGAAATATCGGTCATGTTTACACCAACAAAGGCGAGTATGATCGTGCGGAGGAGTATTTGATAAAAAGTTTGACGATTGCCGAGGAGAATAAAGAGGTTCAGTCGGAACTTGCGCCAAGTATGACATCGCTGGGATCGCTTTATAGCTTGTTCTCAAAATATGATAAAGCTATAAAATGGTATAAAAAAGCGTACGATGTAGTTAAAAATACAGATAGGCTTGAAGACAAATCTTCAGTTCTGGGAAATTTGGGGATTGTATACATGAATATGGGACATCACAGGGAGGCGTTCGAGTATTACGAGAAATCTCTTGCGATTAGCGAGAAGCTGGGTATCAAACGTAAAATTGCTGTTATCTGTGGGAATATGGGGCAGCTGTACCGAATGCAGGGCGATTTCCGCAAAGCTATCGAGTTAATCGAGCGACAGATAGGTATAGCGATAGAAATTGGTGATGTCCTCCAGGAAGCGGTTGCCCTGTATAACCTTGCCGATACATACAGGCATGCCGAGGATTTTGAAGCTGGTATGCCCTTCATAGTTGAGGGGATCCGGTTATCCAAAGAGTTAAAAAATGATCTGTTCCTGGCTGTCTATCAGGTTATTCATGCCGAGTATAAGTTTGGCGTGGGTGACTATGAAAAGGCTGAACGGCTGGTCAATGAAGGCTTGCGGATGGCGGAAAAGGTTAAGTTTCCCGACGCGATCTACGACGCGGAGGTTCTCTCAGCGAGACTGACCGCCAGAAGGGACAAACAAGAGGGAGTTGCTGCACTAAAGCTGTTGCTGGATAAATATCAGGTTCCTAAAAAGGCTGCGATGCTCACCTACTATCTCTTTGAGGTTACTGGCACCGATGAATATCGAAAACTGGCAGAAGAAAGGCTTAGCTCCCTGTACGAAAAAACGCCTGATTACATGTATAAGTATGCTTTGGATAAGTTACGCTAGCACATTCGAGGACGGTAGATGCCTCCCACGATAACGCAGACTGATCCTGGATGGAAGCAAAGCCCCTCCCCTTTCTTTTGGGGATAATCACCTAAAGCTGGACCAACGATATGGAAGATGAATTAAGGTCAGAAGCCCTCGATTGGGGGCTTCTGGTCGTTATGGTGATTGAGGGGAGGGGAGCTACTCGAATAGAATCTCTGAGCTACAGGTCAACTCACCGAACTCGGATACCGTTTCTTCATCTCACATCCCCTGCCAAGTCAATGGTTTCTGGGAGGACTCCTTGTTTTCTCCCTCATAAATTCGGTGAGATCATCGGTACAGCTGTTGCAGTGTGAAGTTATTTAGTTTCCTGGAGAGTGTTTATTCTTGCCCTCAAGCGTAGCGATGGTACGATTATGGTGAAATCACGAGCATGGTTGCAGTTTTGAAAGGACGTATTTCTCCTCCAGCTTTTGTTGTTTGGAGCATCTTTGTATGGTCGTTCAAGTATTTGCGTGCTTCATCGAACTCAAGTTTCCCTGGATGACCCTACCAGGCTCCACCACCGCCGCCGTCTCCGCCAGTAACGCGATACATGTACATATCGCTTACCAAAACCGCAGGCGGACCAACGAGAAAAAGCCAGATGCGAATTGCGCCTTCATCCATCTCCCAGCCAAAGTAGTTAGCTCCGGTAACTCTGCTGATCAGCTCAAGACCGATCTAGACGACACCGTAAATCAGCTTTCCACCGAACAGGGCGAACAGCAGGGAAGCGTAAGCGGCGTAGTAGAGGGCTTCGTTGAGCGGGAGGTCAACCCCCCAGGGCAGTGAAGAGGTGATATACATGTGTTTGCTGCACCCTTCGTCAACCTCCAGCTTGTACTCTATCTCTCCGGCAAGGGTCAGAACCGTGTACCAGTAGGTGTAGTAATCCGCCTGAGCAGCACCAGTCAGCAGCACAAGCAGGGTCAGCAGGAGCAGCGTCGAAAGTTTGCTGTTCATCGTTCCTCCATTAATTGTTTAGCTACCAATAAAGCTCTGCTATTCCACCGGACTCCCGGCGGGATACAAGTCATAACTATTGTTGTTGGTCAACTGAGTCTGGCTGCCCCCGTCGGCATCCATCACGAAAGTTTCACTCAAGCATCTTGCCACCTCTGGGCAGACTCTGGTACTCTGAAAGAGTCAGACGGTGGTGCGATTATTATTGAAATGGAACCGTTGTAATATCAATCCATTACAAGCTCCGCTTGCCACTGCTCGCTTACATAACTGCATCTAAGTGATTAGTCTATGCAAAAAACTCTCGCAATAATTTTGGCTGGTGGGAAGGGCAATCGCCTCGGCGTGCTGACCGATAAGCGTGCCAAGCCCGCCATACCCTTCGGCGGCAAGTACCGGATTATCGACTTCACCCTCTCCAACTGCGTCAACTCGCTGATCCGCAACGTCTGCGTGCTGACCCAGTACCGCCCGCACTCGCTGATGGAGCATCTGGGGCGTGGCGCGCCCTGGGACCTCAACCGGAACGAGGGCGGATTAACCCTGCTGCATCCGCACCCCGGCGGGATGATTGAGGGCTGGTATCGGGGAACCGCCGATGCCGTCTTCCAGAATCTGCCCTTCATCCGCAACAACGACGAAGAGCTGGTGCTGATTCTCTCCGGCGACCACATCTACAAAATGAACTACACCCGGATAATTACCGAGCATCGCGCCTCCGGGGCGGTGGTAACGGTGGCTGTGCGGGAGGTTCCCTGGGAGGACGCGTCTCGCTTCGGCGTGGTTGAGACTGACGAGGAGGGTATCATCACCCACTTTGTGGAGAAATCCGCCGACCCGCCGAGCAACCTTGCCAATATGGGGATCTACCTCTTCAACCGGGATGTCCTCGACGAGCTGCTGGTGCGGGACGCGGCACGAGAGGACTCCGAGCATGACTTTGGGCACGATCTCCTCCCCGTCTGTGTTGAGGAGAAGATCGGCATCCGGGCGCATCGCTTCAGCGGCAGGTACTGGCGCGATGTGGGGACCTTGGCGAGCTACTGGCAGGCGAATATGGATCTCGTCGCGCCGCTGCCGGAGTTCAACCTCTACGACCACAAGGCACGCTTCCACACCCGTTCGGTGGAGGCTCCCGCAGTGAGGTTTGGAGCAGAGGCGAAGGTCGCCACGAGCCTGATCTCTAACGGCTGCCGAATCAACGGCACGGTGAGCAATAGTGTCCTCTCGCCCAATGTCGAGGTGCGAGCCGGAGCGGTCGTCCGCGATTCGATTATCTTCAACGATACAGTCATTGCCGAAGGCGCGGTGATTGACCGAGCGGTGGTTGACAAGAATGTCCGC